>MVZJ01000175.1 GCA_002069095.1 Bacteroidetes bacterium ADurb.BinA174
TTGTCGGAATTGAAAAATATTCCTTCGGAAAACATTTTTATCGGTAACGGTAGCGATGAAGTAATTGATTTGATTTACAGGGTTTTCGCCAATCCGGGAAAAGACAGTGTTTTAATATGTCCTCCCACGTACGGAATGTATGAAGTATCGGCAAACATTAACGATGTAAACATTGTTAAAGTCCCGTTACTTGATGATTTTCAATTGGATATGGACACCATTTTGGAAAAGACAAATTCCGATCCAACCATTAAAATCATTTTTGTTTGCTCACCTAATAATCCTACCGGAAGCAGGCTCAATAACGTAAAGTTTCTTATAGAGAATTTTAACGGTATTGTCGCTTTAGACGAAGCATATATCGATTTCCGTTCCGACAGAACGTACTTGCCCAAAATTCAAAAATATCCGAATCTTATTGTAATGCAAACGTTTAGCAAAGCGTGGGCATTAGCAAGCGCACGTGTGGGTGTTGCTTACGCACAAACAGAAATTATTTCACTGTTAGATAAGGTAAAACCTCCGTACAACGTAAGCGAACTGAATCAGAAAGCGGCTTTGGAAGCGCTTGGTTTGAAACACGAAACATCCGACAGGATTAGCAAAATAATGAATGAAAAAGAGTTTTTAGTGGATGAGTTGGAAAAGCTTTCCATTGTGAAGAAAGTTTATCCGTCCGATGCCAATTTCTTACTTGTTGAAGTTTCGGACGCCAACTCAATTTACAATCAACTTGTTGACAAGAAGATAATTACCCGAAACCGCCATTCGCAAATAAACAACTGTCTCCGCATCACGATTGGCACGTACAACGAAAATCGCCAACTGCTTTGGGAGCTTAAAAATATTACAGTATGAAGAAAGTTTTATTTATAGACCGCGACGGTACGCTCATTATTGAACCCGCCGATGAACAAATAGATAGCCTCGAAAAATTAGAGTTTTACCCGAAAGTTTTCCAGTCATTATCGCGCATCGCCAACGAGTTGGAATATGAATTGGTGATGGTTACCAATCAAGACGGGCTTGGCACTGATTCGTTTCCCGAAGATACTTTTTTGCCGGCACAAAATAAAACAATCAAAGCATTTGAGAACGAAGGAGTTGTTTTCACTGAAATACTAATCGACGACTCATTTCCGCACGAAAATCGCCCGACACGAAAACCGGGTACGGCAATGCTTACGCATTATATGAAAGGAAATTACGATTTGGCGAACTCTTTTGTGATTGGCGACAGAATAACCGATGTTCAGTTAGCTATAAATTTGGGATGTAAATCAATTTTATTAAGCAATGAATCGCATCCCGAAGCAACGCTCTGCACCACTGACTGGAACGAAATTTATCGCTATTTAAAGGCACAACCGCGAATAGGAAAAGTCACCCGAAAAACTTCGGAAACCGATATTTCCATCGAGCTTAATTTAGACGGAACGGGAAAAAGTGGAATTTCCACCGGATTAGGATTTTTCGACCACATGTTGGAACAAATTTCGCGACACGGGAACATCGATTTATTTATTCGTGTAAAAGGAGATTTACATATCGATGAACACCACACCATTGAAGATGTAGGAATCGCTCTGGGAGAATGTTTTCTGCAAGCGTTAGGCAAGAAAAAAGGTATTGAGCGCTACGGTTTTCTGCTGCCAATGGACGATTGTTTAGTTCAAGTCGCCATCGATTTCGGCGGTCGTCCGTGGTTAGTGTGGGATGCTGATTTCAAACGCGAAAAAATTGGCGATGTTCCAACCGAAATGCTTATGCACTTCTTTAAGTCGTTCAGCGACAACGCCAAGTGTAACCTCAACATAAAAGCCGAAGGCGAAAATGAGCATCACAAGATTGAAGCTATTTTTAAAGCATTTGCCAAATCGATAAAAATGGCAGTGAAGCGTGGAGAAAATCAAGGTATTCCGAGTACGAAAGGAGTAATTTGAAAAATCAATTACTAATTTAAAATTACAAATTACGAAATTTGGTGAGCAGCTTTTTAATCAATTCAACGAAAAAGCCAACAGCAAATAGCTAATAGCCAACAGCCAATACATGATTGCTATCATAAAATATAACGCAGGCAATATTACATCGGTAAAAAATGCGGTGGAACGATTAGGGTTTGAATGTACAATTACGGATAATCCTGACGAAATTTCACAAGCCGACAAAGTTATTTTTCCGGGGGTTGGCGAAGCAAAATCGGCAATGAATTATTTAGTTGAAAAAGGATTAGACAAAACAATTAAATCGCTTACTCAACCTACTTTGGGAATTTGTTTAGGCTTACAACTGATGTGTCGCCACTCTGAGGAGGGCAATACCAACTGTCTCGGAATTTTCGATGCAAACGTAAAACGATTTCCACCGAAGGACATCATTCCTCACATAGGATGGAATAATTTATTGAACGTAAAGAGCTCACTTTTTAATGGTTTTAACGAAACCGACACTGTATATTTCGTACATAGCTATCATGCCGAATTATGCGCACAAACCATCGCCCAATGCGATTATATTTTGTCGTTCAGTGCGGCAATGCGAAAGGATAATTTCTACGCCACGCAATTCCATCCCGAAAAATCGGGCAGTGTAGGCGAAAAAATATTGGAGAATTTTTTAACAGCCGTCTGACCGACTACCGGTCTGACGGGTGAACTGTAGAAAACGCAATACGCCACGTTTCTACTAAATAACAACGAACAATGAGAATCATTCCTGCCATAGATATCATAGACGGAAAATGCGTGCGTCTGACCAAAGGCGATTACGCAACAAAAAAAACGTACAACGAAAATCCGCTGGAAGTTGCGAAAGAGTTTGAAGCAAACGGCATTAAATACCTTCATTTGGTGGATTTAGACGGTGCACGCTCCAACAACATCGTCAATTACAAAGTATTGCGGGAAATTGCTTCGAAAACAAGCCTGAAAGTGGATTTCGGCGGAGGTGTTAAGTCCGATAACGACATACGCATCGCGTTCGAAAACGGAGCCGCACAAGTTACCGGAGGAAGTATCGCCGTACAAAAACCGAAAATGTTTCTGCATTGGTTAGCCACTTACGGAGCCGATAAAATTATTCTGGGAGCCGACAGCCACAACCGAAAAATAGCCACGCACGGCTGGCAACAACAATCGGAACTGGATGTGGTGGACTTTATTGCAGATTATGAACGTAAAGGTGTGAAATATATTATTTGTACCGATATTTCGAAAGACGGTATGTTGCAAGGCACATCGAACAAGCTTTACACCGAGATTCTGCAAAAAACAAACGTAAAACTTATCGCGAGCGGCGGCGTTTCGTCAATAGACGATTTAATTGCCGTACAAAAAATCGGTTGCGAAGGTGCTATTATCGGAAAAGCAATTTACGAAGGGAAAATACAACTGAATGAGTTGCGTCCGTTAATAGACAGAGCTTTAGGCTAACAAACACCTCGCGCTATGAATTTCGCGATAAAACTGATAATGAATATCCGTATGAATACCTTACTCAATTAATAACCACATAGAGACATAGTTTTTAATATAAGGCAAAATAGCTACACAATAGTCATAGTAGCCTAACTACTATGTGTAAAACAAGTTTTCTATGTAACACTTGCAATAGCTATTTCCTTTCCGGTAAACTATATTTTCTATGTATCTATGTGGTATTGAAAAGGATTATTCTGTTTTATAAAATGTAAATATACGGTCATTCATAAAACTGATTACTGAAAACTAAAAATTGAAAACTTATTTATGCTTAAAAAAAGAATTATTCCTTGTCTCGATATTAAAGACGGACGCACCGTGAAAGGTGTTAATTTTGTGGGACTTCGAGATGCGGGCGATGCTGTAGAACTCGCCAAGCGATACGTGCAGGAAGGCGCCGATGAGCTGGTTTTCCTCGATATTACCGCCACAGTGGAAAAACGAAAAAATCTAACAACGTTGGTAGAGAAAATCGCTCGCGAAATCAACATTCCCTTCACCGTAGGTGGCGGTATTAATTCGGTGGACGATGCTCGCGCAATCATTAAAGCCGGAGCCGATAAAGTGAGTATCAATACATCGGCTGTAAATCGTCCGGAGTTGATTACCGAAATTGCAGAGCAGTTTGGCAGTCAATGTGTGGTTATCGCTATCGACACGAAACTCGAACCCGAAGGATGGAAGGTTTACACCCACGGCGGT
>MVZJ01000176.1 GCA_002069095.1 Bacteroidetes bacterium ADurb.BinA174
CCTATGACGAAAACCAGATCGTTTTCGTCAAACGTCTCCACCAGTTTTTTTTGATTTACGGTACGTGCCAAAATCGGTTTCCCGTTTAGCCCGTGAATAATAAGATTATCCTGACTCATCACTACCGGCGCTTTTCCCTTCACAATATCCAGAATATCTTCTTCTTTCAGCACGTTCATCTCGATGCTGAACTTCTCCAACTCGTGAATCTTTTCTTCAAAAACAGCCAGTTCTCCTTCGTCGCCAATAACTTTAATCACGTTACCGCGAGCCACGATACGAAGTTTCGGGAATAACGTTTTCAGCAACTGGATGTTGCTGTTGTTTATTCCAAAAAAAACAACCGGATCTACATTTTCGAGAATGATGATGCGTTCTATCATTTAAGAGCTTATTGAATAATTTATAATAACGTTTTAAACAGATAGACTTACGTGACAAACTCCATTTTCAATGGAATGATAGTTTCACTTTGTTCGAAATAAAATTTTGTCGTTGAACACATTCAGACATCTTCCGTTTATCAGCAAAGTTCTATTTCGAACAAAGCGTCTATCTACAAAACGTTTCAATATTTTTTTATTTACTTATTGCCGTTTGAAAAATCCAACGAATACTGGTACACTTTATTTTCCTGTCCTTCTATATAATTAATAAACGCATTATTCACCAATCTGTTTCCACCGGGAGTAGGATAATTCCCTGAAAAATACCAATCGCCGCTATTTTTCGGACAAGCTTTATGCAAATCTTCGATGGTCTGGAACACGATTTTCACTTCGGCTTTTATATCTTTGTCCGTAAGCATTTTGGCAATTTTATCCGAAATTTCCTCATCGGTGAACGGCGCATAAATTTCTTTAACGTAGTTTACCAACTCTTCTTTTTTCTTCCGACTTTGAGCAACGCATTTTTCGTACACGTTTTCTATAATCTTTTGTATCCCACGTTCTTTCAACAGTTCGATGGCAGCCTTGAAAGCTATAAATTCGCTCATCCGCGACATATCGATACCATAACAATCGGGGTAACGAATTTGTGGCGAAGAAGATACGATAATAATTTTCTTAGGATCTAATCGGTCGAGAATTTTGATAATGCTTTGTTTTAGCGTGGTTCCGCGAACAATACTATCGTCGATAATAACGAGGTTGTCTATGCCACGTCGCAACGAACCGTAGGTAACGTCGTAAACGTGTGCTGCCAAATCGTTTCTCGATTTCCCCTGCGCGATAAACGTACGCAGTTTAATGTCCTTTATCGCCACTTTTTCCGAACGCACTCTTTTGGCAAGAATGGTTTCGACTTCGTCGGGAGTCAGTTTCCCACGTTTTTCGAGTAACTCAATCGCTTTGTTGTGGTTGAAATGTTTTTCCAATCCTTCCAGCATCCCGAAATAAGCCACTTCGGCTGTGTTGGGAATGAACGAGAAAACAGTGTTATCGAAATCGTTTTCTATGGTTTCAACAATTTTGGGAACAAGAAGTTCGCCCAATTTTTTCCGTTCGCGGTAAATATCGTAATCCGAACCACGTGAAAAATAAATCCTTTCGAACGAACAAGGAGTTATTTTTTCTTTCGGTTCAAGAATCTGCGTAGTACTGATCTTTCCGTTCCGTTTCACGATAAAAGCTTCGCCCGGTTGTAACTCGTGTATATCTTGTTTTGTCAGATTGAATGCAGTTTGAATTACGGGGCGTTCGGATGCAACAACTGCCACCTCGTCATCGTAGTAATAAAAAGCCGTACGGATTCCCCACGGATCGCGAAGCGTGAATGTGTCGCCGCAACCGATAAGCCCGCAAAGCGCGTAACCACCGTCCCACAGCTTGCTGGCACGTTTCAGAAGGAAAGGAATATCGAGTTTTTCTTCGATCAGATAACTCACTTGCTGGCCGTTCAGGTTCGTTCTTTCTAAGTTGTCGTATTGATATTGTACTTCCCTGTCGAGATAATGACCAAAGGATTCCAGTATCACAAACGTATCGGCATAATCGCGCGGATGTTGTCCTTCCGAGAGCAACTGTTCGAACATTTCGTCAACATTCGTCATATTGAAGTTGCCGGCGAGCGCCAAACTTCGGGAAGCCCAGTTGTTGCGGCGCAACAGCGGATGCACATACGTTAATCCGCTTTTTCCGGTGGTGCTGTAACGCAAATGCCCGATAAACAATTCGGATGCAAACGGAACCGACCGTTTTACAAATTCAATATCATCGAGTTGTTTTGGAGTGAAATCCTTGAAAGAATCATGCACTTTTCCAAAAATCTCCGAAATAGCGCCTGGGCCTAATGCTCTTTCCCTGAAAATAAATTCATTGCCGGGAGCAGCTTCTAATTTTACCGCACCCAAACCGGCACCTTCCTGCCCGCGGTTATGTTGTTTCTCCATCAGCAGATACAGCTTATCTAAACCGTATTGCCATGTTCCGTATTTTTTATAGTAATAATCGAGTGGTTTTAGTAAGCGAATCATTGCGATACCGCATTCGTGCTTGATTATGTCAGTCATTGATAAACCTTTCTGTAATTAAGGTACAAATTTAAGGGTATTTGGGGAGAAAGTAATGATATTTTGGGTTAATTTTTATTTGGGGTGGTGCGCAGCTAACTATGTTACTATAAAACTTTATCTTATCTTTGTGTCAAAAGTATGATTCTATGATGAATTGGGAACAATTGTTATCCACGAAGCGTTTCGGAATGGAAGAATACCACACCGAAAACAAACACGATAGAACCGAATATCAGCGCGATTACGATCGATTGATTTTTTCGTCTCCATTCCGGCGTTTGCAGAACAAAACGCAGGTTTTTCCGCTTCCGGGAAGTATATTTGTACATAACCGTTTGACACATAGCTTGGAGGTTTCGAGTGTGGGGCGTTCGTTGGGTGAAAATATCGGGCGTGAATTACGAAAAAAATATCCTGATTCGAAAGCGCATTTCGAAGAAATGGGAGCGATTGTTTCTGCTGCTTGTCTGGCACACGATTTAGGAAATCCGCCGTTCGGACATTCGGGTGAAAAAGCCATTTCCACTTTCTTTTCCGAAGGGAAAGGACAACAATTGCAGCAGCAAATGGAAGCCGAAGGCGGAAGATGGACAGATTTTACCTGTTTCGAAGGAAACGCCAATGCCGTCCGATTGCTGATGCATCAGTTCAAAGGCCGCCGCAAGGGTGGTTTTGCACTCACGTACTCCACGCTGGCTTCCATCGTAAAATATCCCCATTCGTCGGAGTTGGACGATGGAAAAAATAAATTCGGTTTTTTTGCATCGGAAGAAAACGATTACAAAATAATTGCCGATGAACTCGGCATTCCGTGCATCGAACAACAACCTGCACGATATGCCCGTTATCCACTGGTTTACTTAGTGGAAGCCGCCGACGATATCTGCTATCAGATAATGGATATTGAAGATGCATACAAACTGCATTTGATTTCGGCTGAAAAAGCCAAAGAACTATTTCTCGATTTCTTTGAAGGTGAAAAACGACAGTACAGAATCAATAATTTGAATTTCGTAAGCGATGCCAACGAACAAATCGCCTATCTACGCGCCAGTGTTATCGGATTGTTGGTGAACGAATGCTCGGAAACATTTTTACTGAACGAAGAGGAAATCTTGTCGGGGAAATTTAACGGTGCATTAATTAAAAATATTTCCAAAATACCACAAGAAGCATATGCAAATTGCTCTAAATTTGCCGTAAAAAATATTTATTTGTCAAAAGATGTACTCGATATTGAGCTGGCCGGCTATCGAATTATCGGTTTTTTACTCGAAAAACTAACAAATGCCATCCAAACGCCTAATCATACTTATTCTAAATTACTATTGGAAAGAATTCCCGAACAATATGAGCCCGATTCCAATGATTTATATTCTAAAGTGCAGTCAATCATCGATTACGTATCGGGAATGACCGATGTTTATGCACTCGATTTATACCGAAAAATCACAGGAATGGGATTACCTACAATATAATTTATAAATATCAAATTGATAGAAAAAAATATTTTTTAATTTTTTATTGAAAAAATTTGGTGAGTTTTGATTTATTTTTTACATTTGCAACGTGGTTTTTTCATAATAGTATTTTCCATTTAAAATCCAAATAAAATTGGACAATTCATTTTAATTAACTTTTAAATTTTATCTTTGTGTCAGGGTG
>MVZJ01000177.1 GCA_002069095.1 Bacteroidetes bacterium ADurb.BinA174
AAAATAATTCCCGAGCCTCCAGTATTTTTGAAACTCAACGGCAGGCTATTGAAAGAGCTAGGGAAATAGCTATCAATCAACAGTCGGAAGTTATCATTCATGGTAAAGATGGTAAAATTCGTGAACGAAATAGCTATGGTAATGATCCTTATCCGCCGGAGGGATGATTATGATTATTAAGCAGCAGGACTTTTCTTGCTGCTTTTACATTTTAAAATATTATGAAGTCTCAAAATCCTAGTATATCTTTAAACGAACTCGCCAAATTTACCGGTTCTACTGAAAAAGGTAAAAAATCAATATTAACAAGGCAGATTACTCCTAATCCATTTTTAGTTATTTAGTATCAATTGGCAAGAGCAATAATCAAAAAAAGTTTGAAATTGAAAGGCAATTTAAATCCGGTTTATAACGGTATAAATATTTTATTTTATTAAATATTTTATAGGATTAACTGTATTTTTTTAGCAGAGACGTTGCACGCAACATCTCTGCTATGTTGTAATCCAAATTTTTCAAGGATTTTTTTAAATTTCTATTTTTTAACTATCTACAACGCTGCCCGTTCTTTTTCCTGCATCGCCTTAATGGTTTCGTCCATCAGATATTCCAAGTCCCAGCCCAGTAAATCGGCCCCTTTTTGGATGACTTCGCGCGAACATCCTGCAGCAAACTTTTTATCCTTGTACTTCTTCTTCAACGATTGTACCGTTAAATCGAGTGTGCTTTTGCTGGGACGCATCAAGATGGCAGCACCGATAAGCCCGGTTAATTCATCGGCTGCGTAAAGCACTTTCTCCATCTGATGTTCCGGTTTTACATCGTGTTGCGTGAAGTCGTAAGCATGACAAACCACTGCACGCTTTATCTCGGGCCCAATGCCTTCGGCATCGAATATGTCGCGCATTTTATACAATGCTCATCGGGAAACTGTTCAAAATCCAAATCGTGCAGCAAGCCCACCAAACCCCAAAACTCTTCTTCTTCGGCGTAACCCAATGTGCGGGCATAGTAGCGCATCATCGCCTCCACCGTTTCGGCGTGCTGAATGTGAAACTGCTCTTTGTTATATTTTTCCAGCAGCGCAAAAGCTTCCTCGCGGGTTATTCCGGGATTTAAACGCCCGGCGTTATCTTCGAGTAAATGTTCGAGTACCATTTTATTTTGTTTTTTCGCGTAAAGATACATTTTTTCCGTAAAAAAACCTTCAAGGGTTTGAGCCAATTTATTCTTTAACTCAAATCATGCAACCGATTTATTCCTTATATTTGCAAAAATTTGAATTCTCCGGCATATGAAAAAAATCGTTTTACTTATCTCCATTATCGCGTTCACTTTTTCAGTTCAGGCACAAATCGGTGTTGATGCCACCAAAACATATCTTGTCACTAAAAAAGATGGGAAACCTTTCTTCTGGATGGGCGATACCGGATGGGAACTGTTTCACCGGCTGACGCGCGAAGAAGCCGTTCATTACCTGAATACCCGGCAAAAACAAGGATTTAACGTGATTATGGCAGTTGCCCTGGCCGAATCGAACGGAATACGGCAACCCAACCTGTATGGCGATGTGCCTTTCAAAAATCTTGAAACGCTGGAATGGGATATCACTCCCGGGAACAACCCTGAAAACGCCGAAGAATATGATTACTGGGATAATGTGGATTTCGTGATTCAGGAAGCGGCAAAAAGGAAACTTTACATCGGACTGTTGCCGACGTGGGGAGATAAAGTGGCGCACAGTTGGGGAGAAGGCCCGATGATTTTCAACAACAGTCCCGATGGTGCATACGCCTACGCGAAAAAACTGGCAGAACGATACAAAGACCAATGGAACATTATCTGGATTTTGGGCGGCGACCGCGCAGCCACATACGAAAAAGAAGGACGCCGGCACGACGACCGCCCGGTTTGGCGCACTATGGCCAAAGCCATTGAAGATACCTGCGGCAAAGATGTTTTCATTACGTATCATCCGGGCTGGCCTGAAACATCGGCATACTTGCAAGAAGAAGACTGGTTAGATATGAACGCTCAACAAAGCGGGCACGGAAGCCGGACATCAGAACCCTGGAAAATTATTGCCAACGACTTAAAAAAGATGCCCAAACGTCCTTCTATGGACTTAGAACCCTGTTATGAAGATCATCCCGTGAACGTATGGGACGGGAAATGGACACGCGCCGAACGGGGATATTTTGACGATTATGATGTTCGCGCCCGTATCTATCGCGGGGTATTTGCCGGTGGCGCAGGCGCCGTTTACGGACACCATCAAATCTGGCAATTTCTCGACACCACTCGCAATGCGCCCATCTGGATTGGCGATACCATCATCGGATGGCGCCGTGCGCTAACAGCAAAAGCCGCCAACCACATTCATCATCTTAAAGATTTAATGCTCTCACGACCCGATTTTAACCGCATCGAAGATAACAGCCTGGTGATTTCCGAACGCGGAAGCGATTATCGAGATATCATTATTGCCACACGCAATCAAAAAGCTACTTACGCCATGGTTTACCTGCCTCAACCAAAACCCGTGCAAATCGATTTGAATAAATTAGGCAACGGTAGGAAAAAAGTATCATGGTTCAATCCCGTTACAGGAAAATATAGTCGGATAAAAGGGAGATACAATAGCGGAATTCAAACATTTACACCACCAAATCAACATCAAAAAGACTGGGTGCTGGTGATTGATGTAAAGTAAAACTAAATTTTATCTACATCTTTTTAATAATAAAATAATAGAATAAAATTTACTATTCTATTATTTTATTTTAAATTTGCATCAAATTTTTAGAATACGTAACCCAATATAAAGAAGCTATAAAAAAATAAATACCAACCATAAACCTTTAAAAAAGTTTGGATATGAAGAATACTCTCCTAATTCTGGCATTTTTACTATCAAGCATTGTTAGTACTGATGCACAATCGGATCCCAAACACTCCGACTGGAAATTTCTGGGCAATGTTCAATATGTTACCCAACATCATTGGCGTGGAATTGGCAAGGGTGGTTTGTTTGGTAGTGCACCTGCATTCGAACCAAGCATTTCATTTGTTAATAAGAACTGGAACATGGGGGTTTTTACCGCAGCTTCATTCGACAATGTTTATAAGGCTGTAATACCGTGGGTTTCATACTCACCTGTAAAAAACTTATGGATTGGCGTTTGGGATATCTATTCAGCCGGACCGGCTATATGGACCCATAATCCATTTGACTACAGCCTTTGCACATCCAAGCACTTTGTCGATGCGGTAGTTTCTTATAAGTTACCATGGTTCCCTCTCACTTTGAAATGGGCGACAATCGTAGCCGGAAAAGACGTTAATCCCGAAGATAAAAATAAGCCTGACAGTGAAAAAAGAAGAAACTTCACATCTTACGGGGAACTTTCCTACGGGCATAGTTGGAACGACTTCAGCGTTTGGGGATGTGTAGGTATGACACCTTTTAAAGGACTGTACACAAGTGCAGTAGGAGCAGGTAAACCCGGCATTAACAACTTAGAGTTGAAGTTTCAGTACAATTTCAAGCTTTACAAACCGGTTACATTGCCCGTATTCGCAAAATTCACATACAACCCGCTTGTTGAAAAATTCCTTTTTCAGGCTGGTGCAAGTTTAACAATTCCTTATACATTCAAATAATTAAAAATTTACGCTAATGCAAACAACAACTTACAAAGGAACAGATAAAGTACTTTTCGGCTTTATTCTAGCAGTTTTAACTTTCTGGCTTTTTGCCAACTCAATGATGAACGTCTCGCCTGTGATGACCGAAGCACTTGGCATGGATGCGAATACGATGAATATCGCAGTATCACTTGCGGCCCTGTTTTCAGGGATTTTCATAGTCGTTATAGGTGGATTAGCAGATAGTATCGGACGTGTAAAAACGTTCAGAATAGGTCTATATTTAGCAGTTGCAGGCTCTCTATTGGTAGGACTATCGCCCAAAGGTGACCTTGCCGTGCCGATGCTTCTAATAGGTCGTGCTTTGCAAGGATTATCTGCAGCTTTCGTAATGCCCACAAGTTTGGGTATGATTAAAATTTTCTGGGAAGGAAAAGAACGTCAACGTGCTATTAGTCTTTGGTCAATAGGTACATTTGGCGGCTCCGGACTAAGCTCGCTTACAGG
>MVZJ01000178.1 GCA_002069095.1 Bacteroidetes bacterium ADurb.BinA174
CGACAACAATTACTTTGGAAAAAGGCGTTCCGATAGAAACCGTAAGTAAAATGTTGGGACATACTAATATTAAAACAACACAAATCTACGCAAGGATAACTAAACAAAAAATTGAAAAGGATATGACAGACCTATCTGCTCAACTTAATCAATTTCAATTTAGATAATTAAATATTTCCCTATGTAAGCCCTTCGATCTTCAGTTTCGGAGGCATAACGGGCATTTATCATCACGCTTTCAGCCGGATAAAAAAAGCCCAACCGCCCTTTTAGCAAAACTTTTGACCGAAAAGCTGACATAGAGTTTTTTATTGAATAATGACGAAAAAAGGCAGACAAAAACACCCGACCGGCGTAGTCCGGATCGACCTATTTTTTGTCTGCCACTTTTCTATTTTTCCTTTATAAATAGGCTTTTTTCGTCAGCGGCACATCGTCATATTTATTTGAAAACTTCAATCTCTAAGCTAAAGCAACGTTCAATCAGGTTCAAAAAATCTTCCGATAAGCCTCGCCGAACTTACCGTAACAGACGAAAAAAGGCAAATTCGGTAACCCCAAACAAGTTTGAAGTTTATCCGTCTTTGCCTATTTTCTGTTGAATTACAGATTGTATTATAATAAAAAATCAGCTAAAACCCTTTGCCAATTGTGCTTTGAGTGTTTTGTTCTGCTATTATTCCTTCCTAATCATTCCCATTTTTCTGTTTTCTTGAATGTTAATTTCTTCCCGTCTTACCTTAGTTTAAAATGTCGGGTAGTGCGATTTCGTTCAGCGGGCAAAGGTAAAACGTGTTTCGTCAAACGCAAGGTCAAGCCCTTTGGGTTTGTCTAAAAAATCTTCCTCTTTCCACTTCGTGGCGAGCGTATTTTTTGCCAAAACCTTGCTTTTTGCCGAAGCCACTACCTTTTTAAAGCCCCCGAAACAAAATCAGCATACTCCGACCTTTAGACGCATCAAAAAAAATGTCAGAAATTATGAAAAAAGAAAACGTACATAACGAATTGGTTTTGGAAAACAAAGATAGCTCCTCCTCCCATTACCACATCAAATCAGGTTCAAATCCTGTGCCTGTGGGCGAAATAGTGAAATATTGTGTGGAACAACTTAAAAAGAAAAGCTATGAGTACCAATAATTTTGCTTTTGAAAACCGCTGTATAGTGGTGGAAGACGATGATTTTACATTTGAGAATGTACCCAAACATCTTGAATACGTGCAAGGCAGTAACCGGAACTATCCGAGTTACTATTTGGATAAGTATAGACACCGCTTTTATACGCTTGATATTGTGATAACGGCAGCTTATTATTCGGGTGCTTGTATTGATTATACACCCAATGACAAGTATTTAGACTGCATTTACGAGTGCAGGAATTATGTTTCAAACCGTGATGCAGATGATATATTCGATGATATTTATGCCGACTTCAAAGCCTATAAGCCGAAAAAACGTGAATTGCGTAAACTTGTGAGAGATGCTTACAATGCCAAATTGGGAAATTATAAGCCTTTTGATGCACTTTTCGAGTTTCTGTTTGCCTTAGAAAAAGTTGAAGCCGATAAAATTCTCGATAAAATACGTGATGATTACGGTTATACGGAAGTCCGAAAAATCGCTAATTTCTGTAATGGCGAAGCCTTGTACGAACCTATTAAAGAACATCAAGCCGTATGAAAATTATCCGACTATCACACCGAATTGTTATCACGCAAGCACGTAACTTTCGTGAATACAGAATATTACAATCCAAGAACTACAATGGTAATTCTTTCTCGAAGTTCCTACGAATGTGGATGGATTGGCAAGAAATAAAAGACGTATTAACATCAATAAAATCAACCCAAAATGGCAACTAAAACACGAAATACAGTGAAAGTAAAAATACAGACAATGGCTGTTGTGGAAGGTAATAAGCCGTGTGTGCAGACTGAACATTTGATGTGTCAATTGGGACACCAACACGCTTTTATTACCGCTTATTTGAAAGGAAACGGCTATGTGAAGTTATTCAGTTTGCGGAACTTTATCGAATGGGAATTCTACGACAGACCTGCCCGAAGTGTGGACATCACACAAGACGAGTACAACGACGACACCGTTTTTGAACGGATTATAGAACGTAATTTTATATCACTTTCAAACAAATAACTAAAATGAAATCAATCCCTTTACGGCTGATAGTAGCTTTATTTCTGATAATCGGAACGGTTTACACCGTTTCGGTTATCGCTACTTCGGAAACGATAATGTTTGCAATGGTTTTAACGGCATCTATGCTACTGAAATTCATCATCCGAACGCTTTATATTGTTCTTAAAGTGCTGAAATGGGTCGTTATTATTGCCGTAATCGGATTGATTTTGTCATCCTTATTTTAACAATTAAAAAACATTCAAACAAACATAATATGAAACCGACCAATTTAACAACAATGCGTGAAAACCTTACCAAGTTGGACGCCAAAGAGATTTACTATTTCCGTTGGACTTCCGGCAGTCTTTACACGGTAATGGCATCAGACGGAAAGAGATACGGACAAATAATCACTATCGGGTACGTAAAGGAGACCAAGATATTGAACGAATTGGGACTGCCTATATACAACCATTGTCCCATTAATTAAATCATTTACAAACAGTTAAAAACAGAATGAGATATGAAAAAAGCATTTAACATTACAGATTATATTTTGGTAAAAGCCGATACGGACAGCGATTGGGACAACTGCCACTTCGCTATAATCCATTGCACAAAAGAGTGGCGAGAAACAATGATACAACGACTTAAAGCCGTTCTGTCAGTTGAAAATGAACCCGGATTTATATCGCTAAACTATTACGATACATCGGTTGATTTTTATTGTGCAGACGAAAATACCCAAAGCGAAATAGACCAAATATTGGGCGAAAAAGATTGGTCTTTTGTAGAATTGGACGAAAACGAACAAGAAATATTTCTCATACCCGAAAGCTGTTTGAACAACTACAAATTGTCGTTCTATCAGCACGGAACGGCAATTTACTCTGCACACAGAAAGCATTCCGGCGATGAGTTTTTCACTTCGGATTTTTCAATCAAAAGTGTTTTGAACTATCATCAATCTACGATTGCAATCAAACGGCTATTTTAATACACCATTAAAACATTCAGAAAAATGAAAACAACAGAACATTTCAAAAACACCATAGAGACCTATCTGAGAGATAGAGCCGAAACGGACAAGCTGTTTGCCGTATCTTTTGGTAATCCCGACAAGAATATCAACGATTGTTGTACCTACATTCTTAATTGGGTAAAACAGAGCGGATGCAATGGTTTTGCCGATGAAGAAATTTACTCGTTGGCAGTGCATTATTATGACGAAAAGAATATTGAAATCGGCAATCCAATCAACTGTCAAGTGGTCGTAAATCACACTATTGAACTGACTGCCGAAGAAAGGGAACAAGCACGTCAAAACGCAATTAAGCGTGTTGAAAATGAAGTTTACAATCGTTTGACTATAACTAAAAAACGTCAGAATGTACAAACTCAACCGTATGTTCAAAAAAGCCTTTTTGACCTATGAAACCGAGAACAAAACTTCAAAAGCAAGTCGCCGAACAAAGTAAGCGACTTGCACCAATTACCCAAAGACAGAAAGACTGGGCGTTTCAAAACTGTTTTGACCTGCAAGCCCGACGACTGAAAAGCGGCAAGCTGACTTGTTTGGAATGCGGGCACTCGTGGAAAGGCGGACATGTTTTAGCAGAGAGCATTTGCGGTTGCACGTGTCCGAATTGCGGAACAGAGTTAAAGGTAATCAATAGCCCAAAACAGACTTTTAAGTATGCCGAATACTTTGGAATAATAACCGTTTGTGGTGGTTTTCAAATCTTGCGTTATTTCTTTTTAGAGAAACATTGTCAAGTAGGTAATCCGGCACGTCTGTTGTGTCGCGAAGTAGTACAACATTGGATAGCACCAAGCGGAAAATGTGAGATAATGGCACGGTCGAGAAATATGAGTATATTTTATTACGATGTTTGGAGTTGGTCGTCAGAACTCGAAATACGGCGTGAACATCACGCACACCATATTTCTCCCGTAGCAGTGTATCCACACAAACGCTATATTTTCGAAGTAAAACGCAACGGTTTTAAGGGAAAT
>MVZJ01000179.1 GCA_002069095.1 Bacteroidetes bacterium ADurb.BinA174
TATGTAAGTGGCTTCAACCTCAACATACCCTTAACTTATTACTCAGTAACGGGTAGCGGCATCGTGGGTACCTATAATAGTTGGGGCAGCGTTAGGAGATTAACAAAACCTAAATATTTTCAAGGAGGGGGAAATTGGGACAACCCCAGTGCAAATTACCATTTAATTAAAACTAATCATGTTGTTAATGACAGAGTGGTGAGCGGTGTTGGTGATATTACTGCTTATAACAATTATTTAAAACAGAGTGTTATTCAAGTGGCATCGGGTAATGCTTCAAACGGAAATTATATATTTTTAAGATTTAGAAACATCGGTTCTCTCTTCGCTCTTAATATTAACAATACTACTAATACTGATATTGAAATCAAAGAGATTACGTTAGAAAGTGCCACGAATTGGGTTTACGAATTAAATAATGCAGATAATCGTTACGATCCGACTCCCGGTACCAATGCTATGACTCCCGGTTCAGTTAAATCAAAGTCGTATCAAATTTTTAATTATACCGGAACTACTACTAATCGTTTCTTCAATGTTGCCGCTGGAGGGACGTCATCGCATTACCAGTGGTTTATGCCTTCCGAAGGTACTGCTGTAAGTGATCTTAAAGTTAAAGTTGTATTCAGGAATGGTACAACTAAATATATTAACTTGAATAACGTAACTTTTGCACGCGAGAAAAGATACAAGATTACCAGAACCTGGAACGGAAGTGAATTTGTGAAAGAATAAATTTAAGGTTAAACAAAAATACATATTCAAAAAACGGGATGTTGTTTTATACGACATCCCGTTTTTTTATCTAAACTTAGGGACTGGCTTCAAGCCAGCCCTTAGGCGGATACAACATTTTTTCTACAAAATACCTGTTACAACCCGCAAAACAATTATCTTTGTACCATGTTTGAACAACTTAACTACGAAATTGCGGGGCATCGCATTGTCATTCACACTACCGATATGCGGAAAACAACTGCATTGTTGCCCACGTTTTTACCCTTTATATCGTTTGCGCATTATAACGAAACCGATACTTACCTGTTTTCCGTCGCCGGAAACCGTTCGGTTGATATTCCCGAAACTGCCGTGGAGGACGTGTTGGAGTTCGATGGCCGGTTTTCGCGGGTGTATCGCACGGCAGAAGGTATTGTTGTTTCTATGAAGATTAAAGAGAGGGAGCGCCGTTTTCATATCTCTGCCGATTGGAAAACAGTAACTACCGATTTAACGTTGGTCGACCGTGAGGAACGCCATTTCCTGTATCGGTTTATCGTTACTCTGTTCGGAATAATTTCCGCGCGCCGGCAAACCGTCAAAATCCACGCTTCGGTTACCGAACTCAACGGCAAGGCGCTGATTTTTCTGGGAAAAAGCGGCACGGGCAAGAGCACCCATAGTCGCCTGTGGCGCGAATTTGTTCCCGGCAGCACGCTGTTGAACGACGATGAACCCATTGTCCGCGTTTTCAACGATAAAGCGGTTCGGGTTTACGGTGCGCCGTGGAGCGGCAGCACACCGTGCTACAAAAACGAATCGGCCGAAGTGGCGGCAATAGTTCATTTATATCAAAGCCCTGAAAACAAATTACGAGAATTGAACAAGATAGAAGCTTTGTCGTTGTTATATCCGTCAACAGTCGTTTTTCGGTCGGATGCCGGCAATAAAAACATGATTTTCGATACGGTAACAGACATTGTGCAACAAGTACCTTTTTACCGGTTAGATTGCCGTCCCGATCGCGAAGCGGTGATGTTGACGCGAACGTTGATGTGAAACTTATCTAAACATAGGGACTGGCTTTAAGCCAGCCCCTAAGTGGATACATATCATAAAATGAATAAATTAATTATTTCAAACGATATTTTTTTCGCTAACGTTATCGAAGAGATCAACGCGGGGCGCGCTGTAAAAATTCCCTCGAAAGGGAACAGCATGTTGCCATTTATCCGTCCCACAACCGATATGATTGAATTGAAACCGTTGAATGAAAATTCCATAAAGAAAGGGAACATTGTTTTGGCAAAAACTAACGAGGATAAATACATCGTGCACAGAATTGAGAAAACAGGGCAAAATACAGTTATATTAAGAGGAGACGGCAACATTTGGATACGTGAAATATGCGATAAAAACAATATCTTTGCAGAAGCAACGGCAGTATATAAAAAGGGACGAAAAATAAGCAAAGGAAGCCTCAGATGGAATCTGGTAAAAAAATGCTGGTTTACCGGCCCGTTGCTGCGAAGGATTTATCTGGGAATCGACAGAAGAATAAATAAAATAGGAAAAGACGTGTAACAAAATTTAATATGATTATCCGCTATATGTCCTAAAAACATTTATCAATTACCACGAGTTTTAACTCGTGTGGGTAAAATGCCGTTAAAAGCGGGCTTTAGCCCAAGTTTAAATAAATTTCGGCTAAAGCCTCATACTCTTTAAATAATTAATCCACGGCTTAAAAGCCATGGCCGCTCGAACTTGTTCGCTCTTTTTGACGAGAATTGATTAGGATGTTTTGCGGATAGACATATAAATTAATTAATAAAATTTTTAATAAATACAAATAATTAATTATTTAAAAAAATTAAGCAAATGAAAACAACATGGATGTATCTGTTAGCAATTCTTTTTCTTGTTTCCTGCGGAGCAACACGTTCAGTAAAAGTTAACGAATTGACGAGCAAAGAAGAAAAGCAAGGCTGGACTCTTTTATTCAACGGAAAAGATTTTACCGGCTGGCGTCAGTACAACGGAAACAGTGTTCCCGATAATTGGACTATCGAAGACAATGCAATGAAAGTTTTTAAAGCTCCGAACGCAAGGACCGGACAGGGAGTAGGGGGAGACTTAATCTATTTTGCGAAAAAATTCAGGAATTTTGAACTGTCAATCGATTGGAAGGCCGAAAAAGAAGCTAACTCGGGGATTTTCTATAACGTTCGAGAAGAAAAAGGCAGGCAAATTTACAGTTCGGCGCCCGAGGTTCAAATCCTGGACAATGAAAATGCCAGCGATAACAAAATTGACAGCCACTTAGCCGGTTCGCTTTACGATATGCTTCCTGCCGACCCAAAAACCGTGAAACCGTATGGTGAATGGAACACAATAGTTATTCGTGTGGATAAGGGAAGAGTTACTCATACCCAAAACGGGGTAAAAGTAGTGGAATATCGTTTGTGGACAAGAGATTGGGACAAAATGGTGGAAAACAGTAAATTCAAAAATTTTCCCGGATTTAAAGAAGGTATTTCCAAAGAAGGTTACATAGGGTTGCAAGACCATGGTTATACTATTTGGTTTAGAAATGTGAAGATTAGAGAATTGTAATTCATTTAAATACTTGTTTACCAAAAACTTTATCCTTTTATTCACTTTTGCAGAACAAAAAATGTAAATTTGCGTTTGAATTAGAGGAATAATCAAAACCAAAAATAATCTTGATATGAAATGGATTAACAGAAACGATAGTACCGAAAACTACGAAGACCGTCGTGGCAGAGGAATGAAACGTGGAGCAGCTTTTGGCGGCGTTGGCATGATCATCGTTGCCATAATTGCCTTGTTATTGGGTAAAAACCCGTTTCAAGCGATTGATATGGTGAACAGTGTGATTCCCGGCCAAACATCGGAAGAAGTGGTGGACCCTTCGCGTGTAAACGAAAACGAAGATTTAAAAGTTTTCACGTTGGGAGTTTTCAATAGTGCCAATGATGTGTGGACAGAAATTTTCAGAACACAAATGAATGAAAGTTACCGAAATCCCGTTCTTGTGAATTTTACCGATCAAACTACATCGGCTTGCGGTGGTGCTACGGCTCAAGTGGGGCCGTTTTATTGCCCGGGCGATGAAAAAGTGTACATCGATCTTAATTTCTTCCACCAATTGGCACGCGATTATGGCGCCAAAGGCGAAATGGCTATGGCTTACGTAACGGCTCACGAGGTGGGACATCATGTGCAAAAATTACTGGGTATTATGGATCAGGTGAATCGGTATCGCGGACGTGTAAGCGAAAGGGAATTCAATAAGTTGATGGTGAAACTGGAACTTCAGGCTGATTTTTTTGCCGGATTATGGGCAAATCAAGCTAGTAAATTAGGAATAATCCAACTCGAGCCCGGTGATCTGGAGTCGGCAATCAG
>MVZJ01000180.1 GCA_002069095.1 Bacteroidetes bacterium ADurb.BinA174
ATTTCATATCGGCGTTTCCCTCGTCATCGGACGGTGTGCCTACGGCAATAAAAACGATATCCATATCGTTCAAAACCGAAGCCAAATCGGTAGTAAATTTCAATCTTCCCGCTTCGTGATTTCTGACCACAATATTTTTCAATCCCGGTTCATAAATAGGGATAATACCTTGTTTCAAGCCCTCAATTTTCGCTTCGTCGATATCCACGCAGGTAACGTCCACACCCATTTCGGCGAAACACGCACCCGAAACCAATCCTACATATCCTGTTCCTACAACTGCAATTTTCATTTGTATTTTATATTATTATAAATATTGCTGTAGAAACACAAGTTTCTACAACAAATTCAATTTCTTCTTTAAATTATTGATAGTATAATAAACGGCAAGTAATGATATGACGCTTACTATGGCAAAAACCACCACAACATCCCAAAACATAACAATTACGGGATACGCATCAACCACATAAGCTCCAGGCGTATTGCTCAACCGCAACAATCCGAAGTGTTGTTGCAACAAACAAATTAACAGGCCTGCAATTAGTCCGGAGATAATTCCAAAGAAAGCAATTAACCATCCTTCATACAAAAAGATTCGGGAAATTAGCCGGTTATCCGCTCCCATATTTTTGAGGCTTTTTATGTCTTCCGTTTTTTCTACAATTAACATTGTCAGCGATCCTACGATATTGAAAACCGCAATTAGCAAAATCAGGGAGAGGATAAGAAACGATACCCATTTTTCAATCTGCAGCATTCGATACGATTCTTTTTGTTGTTCAAAACGATTCTCAACCAAGAAACTGCTTCCCAATATTCTTTCAATTTCCGATTTCACCTTTTTCACCGACGCATCGGGATGAAGTTTTATATCCAAAGACGTTACCTCGTTATCGTAACGGAATAATTCACGCGCCAAACGGATTGGAATAATCGCCATTTGTTCGTCAACGTCGGGTTGATTAAGGCTGAAAACCCCGCCAATCATTATACTTGCGGTTGTAAAAGCGGCTGTTGGGTTGCTAAGGTTGATATTTACGTCTCGTTTAGGAGCGTAAATTTCGATAGGATTCACAAATCCGGATCGTGCACCCAATGTTATTGCCAACCCGCTTCCCAACGTAGTATAATTAACAATATCCTCGGTAAGGCGAAACCTTCCGTCGAGCATGAGTTTATCCATGTCGGTAATAAGTTTGAACTCTTCCGAAACGCCTTTCACCAAAACAGGCACCTGGCTGTCGTCGAATTTGTACAAGGCGTTTTCTTCCAACGATTCCGATACCATTTGAATGCCATCCACGCTCAATGCCTTTTCAAATTCGGGAGTGTGATAATTAAATACTTTTCCTGTTTTGGGAGTAATTTTCAAATCGGGATCGAACGAGTTGAACATTCCTTCCACAATTCCGCCGAAACCGTTAAAGCCCGATAGAACAATTATTATTGCAGCAGTTGCAATGGCAATACCACAAACGGAAATAATGGAAATCACGTTAATGGCATTGTGCGATTTCTTGGAGAAAAGATATCGGCGGGCTATGAAAAGTGAGAGATTCACGTTACGTTCAAATGTTTGATATTTTGTGTTTGACGTTTAATGTTCAAGAGTCTAAATACTTATTAGTCTTTTATCTTGGCTCTTTCTTTCAAGTTTTGTTATTTCAACAATCTATCTATATTTTCAATATAATCCAGTGAGTCATCGAGGTGAAAAGTTAGGTCAGGAACAACTCTCAGTTGTTTTCCCACCCTTTTCCCCAGATTGTAACGAATGGATTTTACATTATCGTTGATATTTTGTATAAGTTCGCTTCCTTTTTCCGACGGGAAAACGCTCAGGTGAGCATGTGCCAATCCCAAATCGGGTGAAGTTCGAACGTTCGTAACCGATATAAGTACTCCTTGCATTTTCTTGGTTTCTATTAAAAAAATCTCGCTGAGTTCTTTCTGAATAAGCCGGTTCACTTTTCGTTGTCTGTTTGATTCCATTTTTACAGAGGTTTAGTAAATTGAACCTTGATGCAAATCCCAAACGGGAAAACAAAGTTCAAAATCGTTCCATTGAATATCTCCGTATTCAATTGTATAATTTTTAAACAGTTCTTCGTTTTGATACTTTTTTGTCATCGGATTTTTAGCGTTCATTAAAAAGCTTTTAAAATCTATAATCTTACAGGTATCGTCAGAAAAAACAAACTCTATTTTAAAGTCGCCTTTATAATTGGCTTTTATTATTGATATTATCATAATAATTACAATTTTTTAGTTATTTTCTCCGGATATACTTCTCTATTATAAACAAAGAAATCCACCCACTTTCTCACAATATCATCCCGATATGTTTCTACAAGTTTTTTGAAGTGTTTTATGTTTTTCACATCCAAGGGTTTCTTTCCCGGAACATCTGATATGCGCACTTCTACAAACTTTCCGTTTTCAGAAATAATTTCAGCTTTACTTTCAGTTTCTTGATACTTACAATGAACATGAATGGGCTCGTGTTCATTTGAGTAAAACAAAATTTAATCCTAAATATTCGTATAATTTTGGCATAATTACTATTTGTTGTCTCTATTTTTTTCTGATAATCGTAACTCCATCCCTAATGGGAAGAATTACCTTTTCTACTCTATTGTCTTTTGCAAGTTTATTATTAAACTCCAAAACACTTTTTGTTTGCCAATCGTTGCCATCTACTTTTTCCACTACTTTTCCATACCAAAGCGTATTATCGACAAGAATAAAGCCGCCTTTTCTGATTTTCGGCAATATTGTTTCGAAATATTCCCAATACGATTCCTTATCGGCATCGATAAAAGCAAGGTCGAAACTTTCGTCTTCGAACCCTGGAATTACTTGTAAGGCATCTCCAATGTACAGTTTTATTCTGTCCCCGAATTCTGATTGCTCAACATTTGAACGAATGTAATCTTCCAGTTCATCGTTGATTTCTATCGTGTGCACTTCGCCGTTTTCTTCCAATCCTTCGGCAAAACACAAAGCGGAGTATCCAACAAAAGTTCCTGTTTCCAGCACCCGTTTCGGACGGATCATCTGCGTCAATATCTTCAGTAATCTGCCTTGCAAATGTCCCGAAGCCATACGTGGATGCAGCAATTTCACGTGCGCTTCACGATCAATTTTTCTGAGTAGCTCTGGCTCTGCATCGATGTGTGAAAGGATATATTCTTCTATTTTTTCCATGAAAAAAATTTCGATTACTGCGTATAATCCGGCAAGTTATATTTTTCCTTTGCTTCCAGAATTTTCCACACCTCGCTGATATCGAGATATGTGGTTCCGCCGGTTTCTCCGAAACTTCCACCCAAATAAGCTACTCGGTTTTTTACATCTATCATTTTGTGTTCAAGCATTTTCTGAATGGCTGCAACATAATACGCCCTACGACTTTCTTTCGTATTTTCGATACCTTTTCCCGGCAAATGTTCTGCCCAAACTCCGTAAGAAAGGGCTAATTCACGCGCAAGGCGTTCGGTTGTAGTCATTGCGAAAACCGGTTTTTTCCCCCGAAAAGCAGCAAGAACCCGTGCCGTTCGTCCGGTATGGCTATCGGTAAAAATAGCTTGTGTATTTAGTCGCGATGCAGTTTTCACTGCTTGCTTCGCAAGAAACGAAGTTACTTCGTTGTCGTCGAGCGCGTAAGGAACACGAATGTCGTTTTCCGCCAATTTTGTTTTTTCCGTTTCATGAGCTACTTTGGTCATCGTGCGCACGGCCTCCACCGGATATTTTCCGTAAGCGGTTTCACCGCTAAGCATTATGGCATCGGTACGATAATAAATGGCGTTGGCGATGTCGGTAATTTCAGCACGCGTGGGGCGCGGATGTTCAATCATCGAGTGCAGCATCTGAGTGGCTACAATTACCGGTTTTTTGTGCCTTATGGCTTTGCGAATGAGTGTTCGTTGAATGGCGGGGATTTTCTCCTGCGCCACTTCAATACCCAAATCGCCGCGGGCAATCATTATACCATAAGCCTGATGCAGAATTTCATCGGCATTGTCCACTCCTTCCTGATTTTCTATTTTCGCGACAATCTTTATCGGGCTGTTCAACTCATCCAAAATAGCCTGAACCTCCATCACATCCTCTTTGCTTCGCACAAAAGAG
>MVZJ01000181.1 GCA_002069095.1 Bacteroidetes bacterium ADurb.BinA174
GAAAGAATCATTAGCGAAGATTTCGGTTTGGGAGCCTCTGCCGGAATTGCCTTAGACTCAGGCAGCGACTATCCCATGAACTTTGCTTTTACACCATACGCCCGCTGGTACTTTGGCGGCAACGCGAATAATTTGCAAAAATATGGAGCCGGATTTTTTATTGAAGCAAACGGCTCACTGTTTTCTACAAAGTTTGCAAAAGAAATAAATTATTATGAAAACAGCACCATAACACATAATAACGGAGATGGATTTGGAGCAGGATTGGGAGTAGGCGTAGGCTGGAAATACCTAAGCAGAAACAACTGGGTCGGCGAATTTCTGTTAGGTGTAGGACGCGATTTCGTGAACGATGATGCTTACCCACGTGTTGGAATTACCATTGGCAAACGGTTTTAAATATAGAAACAATATGAAGAAAACAATTCTTATTTTAGCTGTTCTCGCCGTTAGTTTATCGGGTTTTGCGCAAAAAACGCACAAAATAATGGACTGGAAAATCACAAAAGATGTTCCGCTAAACGAGTTAAAGGTCAATCTTCCGCTTCTTATTTTCGGCACATATCCTGAAATTTCTTACGAAAGAATTTTAGCATCCGATATAAGCATAGGCGCTTCACTGGGTGTTTCATTAAAAAAAGAAAACTATCCCTATCAGTTTATGTTTACGCCACATTTCCGTTGGTTTTTTGGAGGAAATCAAAAATCGATGGAAAAATCGGGGACAGGATTTTTTATCGAAGCAAACGGCGCTACTTATTCCAGAGTAGTAGAAACATATCCCAATCCGGGAGGAACAAATGTATATGATAATCAAAAATCCATTTTTGGAGCCGGACTTGGAGTTGCTTTAGGATGGAAATACTTAAGTAAAAACAATTGGGTAGGCGAAATTTACGGCGGAGCCGGAAGAAACTTCTTAAGAAACGATTATGAAGGGGCAGAAGTTTATCCGCGTGTTGGAATCTCTATCGGAAAACGATTCTAAAATCTACTTTTTATCATATAGTTAAGAAGCTTTCTCAAAACTAAGAAATAGTAAGGTGTTTCAGAAGCACCCAAGTGCAAGGCGCTGAGATTAAGAGTAAAGGAACGTACTCGAAGTACGTAACTGAACCCGAATATCGAAAATAACGCAGCAGTTGGGACTTATGAAACACCGTTTTATTATTTAAATAAGCGTAGCCTAAGCCACTCTTTCAGAAATAATCTGTAAATTTGCTCATTAAATAAGTTTACAAGCAATAGAACAATGAAAAATCCCGAAAAATTCAAGAAATTTCTACCCGATTTAATCGTAATCATTTCATTCATTCTCATTTCATTTATCTACTTTGCTCCGGCCGTTCTCGACGGGCGCGTGATAACGCAGCACGACTCGCTCGCCGCCATCGGACAAGGACAGGAGCAACGTGATTTTATGGCACGACACGATGGCGAACGCACCCGATGGAACCTTTCCATGTTTGGCGGAATGCCGTCGTACCAAATGAGTCCCACGTACGATTCCACCAAACCGCAAGATTTGGCTAAAAAAATGTATCAGCTCTTTCTGCCCGATTACGTTTTTTTGGTTTTCATCATGTTGCTCGGGTTCTATATTTTGATGCGTGCGTTTAAAGCATCGCCGCTTATAAGCGCATTGGGAGCAATTATTTGGGCATTTTCATCCTATTTCTTCATAATCATTGCCGCGGGGCATATCTGGAAGTTTATAACGCTGGCATATATTCCGCCCACCATCGCGGGTTTGGTATATATTTACCGAAAGAAATATCTGCTTGGCGCATTGTTAGTTATGATTTTCGTAGCGTTTCAGATATCGGCAAACCACATTCAGATGAGTTATTATTTCTTCTTTCTGATGTTCTTTATGGTGGTTGCCTTTTTCGTGCAAGCCATTCGTGAAAAGAAACTGCCCGATTTTTTGAAATCCACAGCCGTTCTGGCTATCGCAGGACTGATTGGCGTAGCAGCAAACGCGAGCAATTTGTATCATACATGGGAGTACTCAAAAGAAACCATGCGCGGAAAATCGGAGCTTTCGCATCACGGAGCCGAAAACAAGTCAAACAACGGGCTTGAGCGCGATTACATCACGGCATGGAGCTACGGAATTGGCGAAACGTGGACATTGTTGGTGCCGAATACCAAAGGCGGCGCATCGGTTCCTCTTTCTGAAAACAAGAAAGCGATGGAAAAAGCGCGTCCCGAATATCGCGAATTATACGGACAAATCGGGCAATATTGGGGCGATCAGCCCGGCACATCGGGTCCCGTTTATGTGGGAGCTTTTGTGCTTACGCTGTTTATTTTGGGACTTTTCATTGTGAAAGGGCCCATAAAATGGGCATTATTAGCGGGAACTGTTTTCTCGATACTGTTATCGTGGGGAAGAAACTTTATGCCGCTTACCGATTTCTTTATCGACCATGTACCCATGTACAACAAATTCCGAACAGTAGCCTCCATATTGGTAGTTGCCGAGTTTACCATTCCGTTGTTGGCTGCACTAGCTGTAAAAGAAATCATCCAAAAACCCGAAATGGTAAAAACCAACATGAAATATTTGGGAATTAGTTGGGTGCTTACCGGCGGTATCGCTCTTCTGTTTTGGATGATGCCGAAATTGTTCTTCCCTAACTACATTTCAAACTTCGAAATGCAACAGTTGCAGTCGCTTCCGGCAGAACACCTTCAACCCATTATCAGAAATTTAACCGATATGCGCGTTTCCATTTTCACTGCTGACGCATGGCGCAGTTTTTATATCATATTAGGTGGAGTATTAATTCTTATTGCATTTATGATGGGCAAATTAAAGGCTCATTGGATGGTTGCGGCAATTACCGTTCTTTGCCTTGGCGATATGTGGAGCGTAAACAAACGTTACCTCAACGACAGCAATTTCACTCCGAAATCCAATCAGCAACAAATGTTCGCTCAATCGCCCACCGACCAATATATTTTGCAAGACACCACAAAATATTATCGGGTACTCAATATGGCTACCAGCACGTTTAACGATGGCGTTACTCCCTATTATCACAAAACAATAGGCGGATATCACGCGGCAAAATTGCGTCGATATCAGGATTTAATTGATGTGCATCTAAGTAAGGAAATGGGAACGTTACAGCAAGACATCGTCAAAACGCAGGGCGCAATGGACTCCGTTAATGCCGAAGGCTACAAAGCGCTGAATATGCTGAACGCCAAGTGGGTTATTATGCCCACGCAACAAGGAACTATTCCCATTGAAAATCCGTATGCTATGGGGAACGCGTGGTTTGTAAATGATATTCAGTTCGTAGATAATGCCGATGATGAAATTGACGCATTGGCTGCTATCGATTTACACACTCAGGCTGTTGCCGACAAGAAGTTTGAATCGGTACTACAAGGTTTCAACGTTTCGCCTGCCGATTCCGCATCGACTATCGCGCTTGCGAACTACGACTCCAATTTTATCACATACAACATAGATGCAAAAAAAGATGAGCTTGCCATTTTTTCCGAAGTATATTATCCAAAAGGATGGAAAATCACCATAGACGGAAAACCGACCGAGATGCTTCGCGCCAACTATACGCTTCGTGCGCTGCCCATTCCGGCAGGAAAACACACGGTGGAATTTCGTTTCGAACCAACCAGCATTAAAATCACCGACGGCATTGCCTACGCGGCTTTGATTATTATGCTGCTTACAGCAGGATGGCTGATTTTCACTTACTTTAAAAGGAATAAAAACGAAAAAATAACAACTAGGCCATAACGTCTTTATGAAAAGATTTTTATTATTATTTAGTTCAACAATTGTTATCGTAAGCGCGGTACATGTGCAACAAAACAGACAAAATTATAGAATTAAGTCTTCTCCGTAGGCGTATTCCTGGGGTGTGGGAATGGGAGCTATGTCTCCGCCGGATGGAAGAAACTCGGCGACTTTATGTACCGGCGTCATTTACTTATACCTTTTACACGGTGGCTGGGCATCAGTTTCAATAGTCCGCATATCACGCTATCAGACAGGCTATCAGCACGCATCAAACCCGAAGGCGCCGTGGACAACTACACTATCCCTACCGTGCGATTTACGGCTTATACGCTTCGCGGG
>MVZJ01000182.1 GCA_002069095.1 Bacteroidetes bacterium ADurb.BinA174
GAAGTTTTTCTATTTGCGCACGTTGTTCGTCGTCGAGTGATTTGGTATCGAGTGGGATGCGCTCAAATTCAGCGGAATGTATTTCATAACCGTTTTCTTCGAGGAACGATTGAATATTGGAATACGATTTGAATTCGCCGTAAAGAATAATGTCGTCTTCGTCTTCTTCTACTTCGTCAACGCCGTAATCGATAAGCTCCAGTTCCAAATCTTCCAGCGAAACACCCTCTTTCGGAGAAATTTTAAACACGCACTTGTGGTCAAATAAAAATTCCAAACTTCCCGTAGTTCCCAACGAACCGCCGTGTTTGTTGAAATAGCTGCGCACGTTTGCCACGGTGCGTGTAGGGTTGTCGGTAGCAGTTTCTACCACAATAGCAATTCCGAATGGGCCGTAACCTTCGTACACCATTTCTTTGTAATCGCCTGCATCTTTTTCGGATGCTTTTTTAATGGCGCGTTCCACATTTTCCTTCGGCATGTTTTCCTTTTTTGCCTGCTGAACAAGTACACGCAAACGAGGATTGGTATCGGGTTCGGGACCACCCGATTTTACGGCAATGGTTATCTCTTTTCCCAATTTGGTAAAAACGCGAGCCATATTACCCCAACGTTTTAGTTTTCTGGCTTTTCTGTATTCAAATGCTCTTCCCATAGTGTAGCCCCCTCTCGCTCCCCCCAAAGGGGGAGAATTGGCGCCCTAATTTTAAAGGGCTTGGTTTTAATTATAATTGTTTTTATTAATGATATTTTTAAAAAGTTGCCCCTTGTTCCCCTCCTTTGGAGGGGGTAGGGGAGGCTTTTATCGTAATTGTGCTCCTAATTCTTTTTGTAAATTCTGCTGAATTTTCTGCATCACGGCATCAATTTGTTTGTCGTTGAGCGTTTTTTCCTCGTCCTGAAGAACGAAATTCACCGCATACGATTTTTTGTCAGCGGGTAAGTTTTTTCCTTCGTACACATCGAAAAGCGAGATTTCTTTCAACAGTTTCTTTTCCGATTTTTTGGCTACTTGCTCAATTTGTGCAAAGGTAACGTTTTTATCGATAAGTAACGCCAAATCACGACTTACAGGCGGAAATCTGGAAATTTCAGTAAAGCGCACCACATTTTTCGAAGTTTCTTTCAAAATAACGTCCCAGTTCATTTCGGCAAAGAAAACATCGGTATCGATATCGAATTTTTTCAGGATTTTGCCCGAAACAACTCCAAAACTTCCGATTTGCTGTTTGAACGTGCGGATATTCATTCCTACGGAATAAATTTCGGACTGAACCGGTTCGAAAATAACTTGGTTGGATGTGAAACCCATCCGTTTCAGTATGTTTTCGATATATGCTTTCAATTGGAAAACAGATGTTTCAGTTTCCGAAGCTGCCCAGTTTTTTGAATTGCTGTCGCCGCAAATCCAAAGTCCGAGATACGTTTCTTCGGAATGTCCCGACAGGATTTTATCTTCACGTTTTTTGTCCGCATCAAAGAAGTAGCAATTGCCGAATTCGTAAAAATGCAAATCGTAATGCTTGCGGTTGCGGTTGTAGGTAATGCTTTCCAAGCCGCCGTAAAGAAGCGTTTGACGCATTACACCCAAATCGTTGCTAAGCGGGTTGAGCAGTTTTATCTCGTTTTTTTCGGGGAAAGTTTCGTTGTTCTCGTAATACGACTTTTTTGTGAGCGAATTGTTCATTATCTCATCGAAGCCGCTTGCCGTAAGTTGCTCCGAAATAAGCGTTTGCAGCTTGTGTTTACGGTCCGTAGGCGTTTGATACGATAAATTGGCCTTCAGCGAATCACTGAATTCGACATTGTTGTATCCGTAAATGCGCAGAATGTCTTCAATTACGTCCACATCGCGGGTAACATCCACCCGGTAAGTGGGAATGCGAAGCGTTAAATCGCTGGCCGATTCGTTTTCGATTTCAATTTCCAGGCTTTGCAGAATATTTTTAATCGTTTCTTTCGAAATTTCTTTCCCGATAAGGGAGTTTACTTTCTGGAACGGTAAAATCACCTGTGTTTTTTCTATTTTCACGGGATAAACATCGCGAATGTCCCCTTCTATTTCTCCGTCGGCAATTTCTTTGATGAGCATCGCCGCACGTTTGAGCACATAAACGGTGTTGTTGGGGTCTGCACCGCGTTCGAAACGGAACGACGAATCGGTGTTCAACCCGTGGCGGCGGGCAGTTTTGCGCACCCACGTGGGATTAAAGTAGGCCGATTCAAGAAACACATCTTTTGTTTGTTCGGTTACGCCCGATTGCAACCCGCCGAAAACTCCCGCAATGCACATTCCGTCGTTGACGTTGCAGATCATCAGATCGTTGGTGTTCAATTCACGTTCCTGTTCGTCGAGTGTGACGAATTTACTTTTTTCGGGTAATGTACGAACAATAACTTTGCTGCCTTCGATGTGTTTTGCGTCGAATGCGTGCATTGGATGTCCTGTTTCGTGGAGGATAAAATTTGTGATATCCACAATATTATTTATGGGGCGAAGCCCGATTAACGACAGTTTGTTTTTCAGCCAATCGGGGCTTTCTTTTACCGAAACGTTGCGGATGGTCAGTCCCGAATATCGGGGGCAGGCTTCCTTATTTTCGACAATAACATCAATTCCGCCTTCCGGTTTATCGATGCTGAAATCGTCAACCGAAGGTTTTGTTAGTGAAAACGGTTTTCCGGCTTGCGCAAGATAAGCTGCCAAGTCGCGAGCTACTCCGTAATGCGAGGCGGCATCTATGCGGTTGGGTGTAATATCGACTTCGAGAACGAAATCGCTTTTAATATTGTAGTAATCCTTGGCTGGTGTTCCGATTACGGCATCTTGGGGAAGAACGATAATACCGTCGTGCGATGTACCGATACCAATCTCGTCTTCGCAAATCATTCCGAAAGATTCTTCTCCTCTTATTTTTGAACGCTTTATGGTTATTTCTTCATCGCCGAAATATAGTTTGGTTCCTATTGTCGCCACTACTACTTTTTGTCCGGTAGCCACATTGGGTGCCCCGCAAACAATTTTCAGCGGTTCTTCATTATTGCCGATATTTACGGTTGTGAGGCTTAAGTGATCGGAGTTTGGGTGTTTGGCGCACGTTAAAACTTCTCCGATAACCAAACCTTCCATTCCGCCTCTGACGGTTTGAATTTCTTCCACATTACCCGTTTCCAATCCTATGGATGTGAGTGCGGCAGCTGTTTCGTGTGGCGAAAGATCGAATTGAAGGTAATCCTTGAGCCAGTTGTATGAGATATTCATTATAAATGTGAAGTTATTTTTTGTTGTTCCGAACGAAATGAAGAATCTAAATTTAATTTATAAGATTTTTCGTTTCATCCAAAATGACAATTAATATTTTATCATTCCGAAAAAACGGCTCAAAATTACAAAAAAACAGTGAAATAAAGGGAGAAAGAATCTTTGTATTTTATTAAGGCGTAAAAAACTCCACTTTTCCGCATTTTGGGCAAACGTATAAATCGAAAGTTTCTTTGTTGACAAAAAGCTCCAGCAGGTTTCCCATAGCACCAAAACGGGTGCCTTCGTGAAACTGATAATTTCCGGTGAAATGCATAGGAACGTCGTTACAACGCAGACAATTGATTTGTTTTTTCAACTGATCCTGATCTGCTATCTTGACTACTTTGTTTTCGGTAAAACTGTAATTACAATTCCAGCAAAGTTGAAAGTTGTCGATAACTTCGGATTGGCAGTTTGGGCAAATTTTCACAATATCCATGTGTTTAAATTTTTTCACAAAGTTACGATTTTGTTTTCAAAATGAAAAATGGTAAATTCAACCTACAAATGCAACTTTATTGTTTACAAATGAATATCTTATTACGGCTTAAAATTACTTTAAAATCAAGCATTTACTTATTTTTAATTCGCACCATGGAGGGTTCTATGTTTTGGTAGGAAAAGTGTTGATTTTATTGTACTTTTAACTCTCATAACGAACCCATTTAATACTTTTAGGCTAAAAAAATACCTGATTTTATTTTGTTTTATAAAATCGGACGTAAATTCAATTAGTAAATGCAACTAAATATCATTTATTAACGGTCAAAAAGATTCCCAAGGGAACGCGTTCCC
>MVZJ01000183.1 GCA_002069095.1 Bacteroidetes bacterium ADurb.BinA174
TCTCCCACCCAGAACTCGTAACTGTTATCAGTTAGCAATAAAGTTCTCCGTGTTACTCTGTGAATAACACTGTGAAACTCTGTGTAACAATCCAAACTCCCCACTCAAAACTCGTAACTCAAAACTCGTAACTCAAAACTCACAACCCCCAGCATAGGATCGTGCAGCAACAATAAGCAACAATAAGCAATAAAAAGTAATAAAAAGAAAAAGTTTTTCTTTTTTTGTTGCAATCTAATGAAAATTGTTTATTTTTGCATTAATTTTGGTTTTGAACATAATTTTTTTACCAAAAGGTCTTAAATAGTTCCGTTATAAGGATTAAAAGTACAATAAAATCGGCATTTTTTGTGCCCAAAACTTAGAAACTCTCTATGGCTCGAAACAAGAAAAATAAGTGGAACGCTTGATTTTAAAGTAACATTAAACCGTAACAGGATATTTATTTGAGATTTTTAGATTTAACGAATCTGCAAAATAATAAAAAAAGGAATAAACTTTTTTCACATAAAAACGTTATTAATAATTAATAAGTACGGAATGTAAATTACTTTTTATGCAAAATCTTTTACCCTCTCCTCTGCTCCCGCAGCGAATCCGTTCGCGTGGTAATCAACACTCGATAGAATCGTGCGGCAGCAATGGGTGTCGTTTGCGGCTGATAATTACATAAATAATTTATGTCTCATACTTATCAATTAAAAACTAATATATCATTGAGCCTATTTTTAATTTTAAACAATTCGACAAGTTAACATACAAACGTTATTATTAATTACATTATTAAATTTTATAAAAAAGTGAAACGTATGAAAAAAGGATTATTACTTGCAATGGCTCTTATGCTGTTGTCTTTTGCAGGTTTTTCTCAAACAGAAGAACCCACCATTACTTTTAACCGGCACGGTTATCTGCAACTACAGGGCGGCGCCGCTTACACACTTGGCGAAGCCGATTTTATGGACTTGGTTTCTCCTGCCGCCGCTTTGAGTTTCGGCTACAAGTTTAGCCCGGTTATGGGCATACGCCTTGGAGCCTCCGGCTGGCAAGCCAAAGGCGGATGGGTAACGCCCAAGCAATTGTATGATTGGAATTACGCACAGGGAAACCTCGATCTTACTTTCGATTTGGCTTCTCTCTTCGGCGGCTTTAATCCCTATCGTGTTGTTAGCCCCTACCTGTTTCTTGGAGGAGGCGCAGCCTACGCATTCAATAACGATGGAGCAAACTCCTTGAACTTAGGAACCTACAAGTTGGAATACCTATGGCAAGACAGTAAAATCTTCCCCATGGGACGTGCAGGACTTGGATTTGACTTCCGCCTGTCGGATGCCGTGAGTTTAAATCTCGAAGGAAATGTGAACGTTACAAACGACCATTGGAACTCAAAAAGAGCCGATCATCCCGACTGGCAATTCAACGCTTTGGTAGGATTGAAGATTAACTTAGGTAAAACCTATAATAAAGTAGAACCGGTTTATGTAGAGCCGACTCCCGTAGTGGAACCCAAGCCCGAACCCAAACCAGAACCAAAACCCGAACCAAAACCTGCGCCGGCGCCGGTAGTAAAAGAATTCCCCGTGTTGCCGACCATTCACTTTGCGTTCGACAGCGACGTGGTTGACACCGATAAATATGCTACCGAACTGGCTACAATCGTATCGGTATTGAACGAATTCTCGGATGTAAACGTAGATGTTATCGGTTATACCGACCATAAAGGGCCCGATGCATACAACGACGGCCTATCCGTGAGAAGAGCCGAAGCCGTGAAGAAATATCTGGTTGGACAAGGAATCAATGAAGCAAGACTCACTACCTCAGGTATGGGTAAAGACCCGAAAACATCGGGACAAGAAGCCCTAACCATCCAGGCACGTAGAGTAGAAGTTTCTAAGTAAATGTAGTTACGGGTTGCGGGTTACGAGTTCAATCAATCTCAAAATTGTAATTCGTAATTCGTAATTCCGTTATTTTAAACTCGCTAACAGCCCTTTCCGATGCGGGAAAGTGTAAGAAATTGCAAAAATGTTCGGCAAAAACAAAAAATTTTTGCCGAAAACGTTGCACGGTCGTTTTTAATAGTTTATTTTTGCATCGTGTTAAATAATTAAATTTTTTTTAAAAACATTTGCACAATTACTTTTAATCGCTTATTTTTGCGTTTTACAATAGATGATAACGCGCGGATCGAGTTGAAAGACAAACTAAATTCTATTTAAAGATATAATTTTTTTAGTATTAATTTTTTATTAAATTTTTTTGATTATGAAGAATCGTTTATTACTGAAGTTATTTGCATTTGCAGTGATTGTCGGACTGGCATTCACTACATCATGTAAAGACTATGATGAGGACATCAACAAATTGCAGACGGAATTAAACGCTCTCAAAACTGATGTTGGTACGCAATTGTCTGCGTTGGAGAAAAAGTTAACCGACGCATTTAATGCTCAAATTGCCACGTTAACCACGGAGATAAACAAACTCAAGGCCGACTTGGCAAAGGCTGCTACTAAAGAGGAATTGGCAGCTGTTAAAAAAGAAATTCTTGAAAAAACGGTTTCGTTAGAAACGTTTAATGCATTCAAGAAAACAACCGAAGACGATATTGCGAAACTCAAAACCGACGTTGCTAACGCGGCCACTAAAGCTGAGTTGGAAAAAGTGAAATCGGATTTGTTGGTTGAGTTAGGCAAACTGCAAAAAGAATTGGGCGATATGGGGTTGCGCGTGACAGACCTCGAAAAAAACTATGCTGATTTATTGTCAAAACACGATAAAGATGTACAAGATCTTTATGCAGCAATAGCTGATTTGAAAGGACAATTGGAACCGCGCATTATAACTATTGAGGCTATTTTGAAAGTGAAAGATGGAAAATCGGAAGTGATTGCCGATATCTATCAACAATTGGCTGACCAACTAGCACTGATTGAAGCTAATGCAAAGGAGATAGCTGATGTTAAAAAAGACTTAGCCGATAAATATGCAGAGTTGGTAAAAGTTGACGAAGACTTGCAAAAGCAAATTACCGATAACTACAACGAACTTGACGGGAGAGTAAACTGGAATAAGGCCGAAATTCTGAAACTTCAGGATAGAATGGACGCTGCTGAAGCTGACATTAAGAAGATAATCGATGAAATTATTCCGGCTTTGGAAAAGAAACTCAATAACCGTTTACTCTCTGTTTACCTGAGTTTAGACAAAAGAGTTACCGGCTTAACCTTCATTCCCGAATACACTTCTCCTGACGGAACTCCGCAAATTGCTGTGAGAGCGTTGGCTGAGTGGGAAGAAGCTTGGAAGAACAATACAGGACAAGGTTGGGAACCCAAGGCCGAAGGCACGGCTTACAAAGGCATTACCTACCTCAAGTACAACGTAAGTCCGAGCAACGCCACGCTTGATGATTTTGAAGTGGTTGGCTTGCTGCAAAAAACTTCTGAAATTATTTATAGAAGCACGGAAGAACCGTTGTTGCTGCCCATCCTTGAAGACGTTACCCTTAAGAACGGCATCCTTACCGTACCCGTTCTTATACACAATGACTTGTACGTATGGGAAGAGCAAATGCAGCCATGTGAAGCTGGTACAATCCCCGCGTACGATTGGTATAAAAACGTGAGTGTAGCTCTTCAGGTGAAGAACAAGAACTTGGTAGCTGATGACGAGCAATACAACGATAACGACGATCGCCTGGTAGTTTCTTCTGAATACCTGCCCGTGCGCTTCGGATTGATGTTAGGCTACATTGCCAAGGCTCCGCTGGAAAACGAAACGTATGCGGAATGGGATGAGTTGTTCGCTACAAGTGTAACATACAAAGAAATTGTCAAGTTAGCTTATAACGACATATACCCCACCATTACCTTGTGGAACGGCAAGAGCCAGGTAGGCACCGTTGCCGACGTAATCGACTACACCATCAACCTGAACGACTCAATAGTTGGCGTGTTTGGCGATGTTTTCGTTGGTAGACTTGAAACGATGCTCGGCCACGGCTTCGACAAGCACAAGTTCGTTTTCGAACTGGTTGGCGAGCTTAACAGCGAAG
>MVZJ01000184.1 GCA_002069095.1 Bacteroidetes bacterium ADurb.BinA174
ATGCCGGACATTTTACATTCATTCGAACCTTATCTGCTTGCCAACAGACGCACCGAAAAACCGGTAATCCACATTTCGTTAAACCCGAATCCAAGCGATAAAGTAACGGATGAAAACTTTATCGAGATGGCTCAAAAGTATATGGATGAACTTGGTTTTGGGGAACAGCCTTATATCGTTTTTAAGCATACGGATATAGAGCGGGAACATATTCATATCGTTTCGGTGCGAGTAAAAGCGGACGGCAGTTGCATTTCCGATGCTTACGAGAAACGGCGTTCAATGGAAATTTGTAGGAAGTTGGAGCAGGAATTTAACTTAACTCCTGCCGATAAACAGAAACGGCAAAACTTGTTTCCGCTTCAAAAAGTGGATTACTCGAAAGGCAATGTAAAACGTCAGGTCGCCAATGCGGTGCGTGAGTTAGCTAAATCGTACCGTTTTCAGAGTTTCGGCGAGTATCGGGCACTGTTATCGTTGTTTAATTTGACAGCAGAAGAAGTAAAAGGCGAACACAAAGGGAAAGCTTATAATGGATTGATTTATTCGGTGTTGAACGAAAAAGGCGAAAAAGTCGGTAATCCGTTTAAGTCGTCGCTGTTCGGCAAATTGGTTGGCTATGATTCTTTGCAAAAGAGAATGGACAAAGAGAAACAGACTTGGAAAACGGATAAACTTACCAAAAACCGACTTCGAGCAGATATTTTGACAGTTATTTCTGACTCAAAAAAACGAAAAAACTTCGAGAAAAATCTGCTCAAAAAAGGCATTTCGGTGGTTTCCCGCGAGAATGAGCAAGGACGTATTTATGGTGTAACATTTATCGACCATCAAAGTAAAACAGTTTTAAACGGTTCTCGATTAGGAAAAGAGTTCTCGGCAAATATGTTTCACGAGTGGTTTGTAAACGGTATTAAGCCAAAAGAGCAAATTGAGATTATTTCAAAGCCGGAAAGTGATATTTCATTTGAGAACAATCATAAAAATATAGAATACAATCAGTTTGACGATATATCCGAAATTGCATTGGGAATTTTTGCACCGGAAGCTCACGGCGACGATTACGAAGACGAACTTTTCAAACGGAAAATGCGAAAAAAGAAGCCCTACCAACCACCCCGCAGGGGAGGCTTAAAGCGGGGCATTTAAAAGAACATATATTTAATCAATTTTACAAACCAAAACTCCCCCTTTAGGGGGTTGGGGGGCATATTATGCAACAAGAAGACGATTTAAGGGGACTCGCCAAAACAATGGAATTTATGCGAGCCGTGAGTATTTTATTTGTGGTAATTCACTGTTATTGGTATTGCTACGAAGCGTTCCGGGAGTGGAACGTAACGATTGGTGTATTAGACAGAATTTTGATGAATTTTCATCGAACGGCAGGATTGTACAAACATCCGCTGATTACGAAATTCTTTTCAGTGCTGTTCTTGGCTTTATCCTGTTTGGGAACAAAAGGCGTAAAAACCGAAAAAATAACGTGGACGAAAATTTGGATTGTGTTGGGTTTCGGTATTGTACTGTTTTTTCTGAACTTTTGGATATTGGCGTTGCCGATTGCCAAAACAGGTGTTGCAGTATGGTATATTTTTACAATTTCGACAGGATATATTTGTCTGTTGATGGCAGGACTTTGGATTAGTCGCTTGCTGAAAAACAACCTGATGGATGATGTGTTCAATACCGAAAACGAGAGTTTTATGCAGGAAACCCGATTGATGGAAAACGAATATTCGGTCAATATGCCTACACGATTTTACTATAAAAAGAAGTGGAATAACGGTTGGATAAATGTGGTAAATCCGTTTCGGGCGACTATTGTTTTAGGAACACCCGGCTCGGGGAAATCGTATGCGGTGGTTAACAACTACATCAAGCAACAAATCGAAAAAGGCTTTTCGATGTATATCTACGATTTTAAGTTCGACGACCTTTCTACCATTGCTTACAATCATTTGTTGAAACATATTGATAAGTATGAAGTACCGCCGAAGTTTTACGTGATTAACTTCGATAATCCACGCAAAAGCCACCGATGTAACCCGATAAATCCGCAATTTATGACCGATATTTCGGATGCGTACGAAAGTGCTTATACCATTATGCTCAACCTGAACAAAACGTGGATACAGAAACAGGGCGACTTCTTTGTGGAAAGTCCGATTATTTTATTGGCTGCTATTATTTGATATTTGAAAATCTATGAAAACGGCAAATACTGCACTTTTCCGCATGCTATCGAGTTTCTAAACAAGAAATATGCTGATACTTTTACTATTCTTACAAGCTATCCTGAATTGGAAAACTACCTTTCGCCTTTTATGGATGCGTGGGAAGGTGGGGCACAAGACCAATTGCAAGGACAGATTGCATCGGCTAAAATTCCGCTATCAAGAATGATTTCGCCTGCTCTCTATTGGGTAATGACTGGCGATGATTTTTCGTTGGATATTAATAATCCGAAAGAACCGAAAATACTTTGCGTGGGTAATAATCCCGACCGTCAAAATATCTATTCGGCAGCGTTGGGATTGTATAATTCGAGAATTGTCAAGTTGATTAACAAAAAAGGACAGTTGAAAAGTTCGGTTATTATTGACGAGTTGCCGACAATCTATTTTCGTGGATTAGACAATTTGATTGCCACGGCACGAAGCAATAAAGTGGCTGTTTGCTTGGGATTTCAGGACTACTCGCAACTGACACGCGATTACGGCGATAAGGAGAGCAAAGTTATTCAAAATACGGTAGGTAATATCTTTTCGGGACAAGTGGTTGGCGAAACCGCTAAAACTCTATCGGAACGTTTCGGAAAAGTGTTGCAGAAACGGCAATCGATGACCATTAACCGTCAAGATAAATCGACTTCTATTTCCACGCAAATGGACAGTCTTATTCCGGCAAGTAAAATCAGCAATCTTACGCAAGGAATGTTTGTTGGTGCGGTATCGGATAACTTTGATGAACGTATTGAACAAAAGATTTTTCACTGCGAAATCGTGGTGGACAATGCTCGTGTTGCTGCCGAAACAAAAGCTTACCAAAAAATCCCCGAAATTGTCTCTTTTACCGATGAAAACGGGAATGACACCATGCAACAAGATATAGAACGTAATTACAAACAGATAAAGGTGGATGTGGAGAATATCGTTTTATCTGAAATGGAAAGAATTAGAAATGATGATAGCTTGAAGCATTTGGTAAAGGAGTAGAGTAGTCTAATGCCACAAATAAATCATTATCGTAGCCATTAGTACCGCAAAACTCCTGCTATAGCAAATAGTTTTTCGATTTAATCGTTTCAGGTGGGTGCGAAGTGTCAGATTGTGCCGTTCGATATGGTTGGTGGAGCGGAAAACCGTACGGTGTATTTTTCGGCTGATAAGATAGCCGTAGTTTTTCAGTTTATCGGTGTAGATAATTTTGGCATTGGATAGAAAAAGACTTTTGAGTACAACCGATAATGTGCGGTTAGTGCGTCTGCCCACATTGAAAGCAACTACTTGGCGAGTTTCTCTATCCAAAGCGTACACCAACCACCGTAAGCGGCTTTTGTTACCAATAAATATACGCATCTCGTCCACTTCGTAGGTTCTGCCTGTAGCGATAGGTGCTTGTTTGATTTTGCTTGCTATCAACAAAATTCGTTTTAACAACGTGGTAACGGAAATTGCCAATACCCGTGCCGTGCCGCGGATGCCTAAGCCCTCTTTCGTTAGTTGGATGATTTTTTGATTGGTGTCGGGCTGGTAAGCCTTGTAGGTGTAGTTGGTTATAAAACGCTTGTGGCAATGTTTGCATTGATAACGCTGTTTTTCGTTAGATGTTTTTCCGTTTTTCACCAAATCATAAGACTGACAAACAGGGCATTTATACCCATCGCCAAATCTGAAGCATGAAGTGCCGATATTATTCATAAAAGATGGTTTTAATTGGTTTTAAGCGTATAAAAATAAGAAGGGGCTGTCTCAAAAGTAAAGGCAGCCTCTTTTTTTTTTGTTTTTTTCTTTGATATTTAATTATATTTTAGTA
>MVZJ01000185.1 GCA_002069095.1 Bacteroidetes bacterium ADurb.BinA174
GGCAATTTCGCCCGACGTTCCCGAGTCAATTTCATCGAAAATAACGGTCGGCATGGCAGTCGCCCCGGTAATCATCGATTTCAGGCAAAGCATCAGTCGCGAAATCTCTCCGCCGGAGGCGATTTGAGAAACGGGCAACAACGCCGTATTTTTATTGGCTGAGAAAAGGAAGTTTACGGTATTTTTTCCTGTGATGTCGGGATTATTTTTTTCGGTAATATCGCATTTAAACTTAGCGTTTGGCATTCCTAAGTAAACAAGTTTTTCCGTAAGTTGTTTTTCCACCGGTTGCTTGGCCGATTTTCTCTTTTGGCTCAGCGCATCGGCTTTTTGCAACATCTGTTGGTACTTTTGAGATACTTCTTTTTCCAGTTGCTCTAATTTTTCATCCAACGATGTAATGTTTTGCAACTTTTCATCCAATTGTTTTTGAATTTCCAGCAATTCTTCCACCGTCTTCACCGAATGTTTTTTCTGCAAATCGTAAATTACGCTCAGCCGTTCCTCTACTAATCGTTGCCTTTCGGCATTGAAATCTATTTCTTCGAAATACTTTTCGGCCTCAATCCGCACATCTTTTAAATCGATATAAGCCGACTCTACACGCTGTGCCAATTCAGCAGCTTTCGGGAAAACCTGCTGAATATTTTTCAATGTTTCTGTTGCCGATTTCAATTTTCGCTCAACGGTATCGCCTTCGCCGGAAAGCGAACTTACTACCGTGAAAAGCGAAGACTTAATTTCCTCGGCGTGAGTTATTGTCTCCAATTCGGTTTCCAGCGTTTCTTGCTCTCCTGCTTGTAGTTTTGCTCCGGACAACGCATCGAACTGAAATTGAAAATAATCTTGCTCCTCCTTGTTTTTTTGCGACTGTTCCTGCAATTCGAGCAACAATTTTCGAGCAGTCTGGTATTCCTTAAAAGCCTTCTGAAAATCTTCTTTTTCTAATTTCGATTGAGCGAGAATATCCAATACGTTAAGCTGAAAAAAAATGTCGTTCAACGATAAATTTTGATGTTGTGAATGGATATCTATCAATCGGTCGCCCAACTCTTTCAAATTGTTCAGGTAAACGGGAGAATCGTTAATAAAAGCCCGCGATTTTCCGTTTGTCCATATTTCACGGCGTAGGATGCATTCGTTGGGATTATACTCCCAATCGTGTTCCTGAAAAAGCGCTTGTAAGTTGTATAGCGAAATATCGAAAACGCCTTCAATGGTGCATTTCTGCTCGTTTTGCTTGATGAATCGATTTTCGGCACGTTGCCCCAAAATTAGCGATAGCGCACCCAAAATAATGGATTTTCCGGCACCGGTTTCTCCGGTAATGACCGAAAAACCTTTGTCGAAATCGATATTAAGCGAGTCGATAAGCGCGTAATTTTGTATGGATAATGATTTTAACATCCGGTTTCAATATGTATTACAGACGATGCGTACATCGTTAGTACGAAAGGTTTTAATTTTTAATTTTTTCTAAAGCGATTGTTTGTGTCGGATAAATATTCCGAAGCGTTTTGTAAGCCTGTCGTTTTACCTGTTCCGATGTGCCGGTGAGCACATTCACCAATTCGTCCAATTTGGCATCGCCGAAAAGCGTTACCAACACCGAGTTTGGCCGGCGAGCGTGTATCGAGGAGATTACTGGCAGCGAAGTTACAACTTTTTCACGACCTTTTTCAGGATTTTCAGCCATTTCATCCAAGCCCAACCGGTGATAATCGTACCACATTTGGCGATAGGTTTCGAAAGCCGGTTCGTTGAAGGCAAGTGCTATTGCATACTTATTCCGTTCGATTCCAAACGTTTCCCATCCGCTCCAGTTATTGAGTTGAACATTGTTGGCAATGGTTTGCATTTGGCGAAAATAAGGCATACCGCCTAACAATGACATCGAATCAAAATCGAGCCCGAGAATAAGGTAAACATAAAAGCCAATGGTGGCAGAAAGGTTGTTGGGAATATTATTGGGGTAGAATTCCAGCGGTTGATATTCGATGTAGTCGAATGAAAAAGACGGTTCGCGAAAATTCAGCAACGGAGTTGTGTATGTGGCGTTAAAAATCGGGCGTCGCGATTGAACCAGCAATTCGCCTTTGAACGACGTGGGCGAAGGCATCTCGTTGATGATAAGCGTAAATGAGCAATCGATTCTCTCGTTTGTCTGGAAATTTTCGTTCGACCATTTTCTATCGTTTATGAATGTCCGCAATTGTTCTTCCAACGTATTGAATATCTGTCGGCTACCCTGTATTTTGGAGGAATTGACAGAAACGATAGCGTTGAGTTCCTGGGCTTGAGCTGCCAAAAAACAAACAAAAAAAAGTGAAGCAAAAAGAATTTTCTTCATAGAATTCAATATACGATCATTAGGCTGAAAGCCTTCTTCAATTCAGTCCAACGTGTAACGTTAGGTTAATAGCATACAACAAAACAAAGTCCTAAAAGGATACTTTAATTCCGCCCTTTCAGGGCTTTGTGAGTGAATTAAATCAATTACCCAATATTAACACGTTGGCTTATATCCTTAGCTTTTTTTAAAATTACAACGACTTATAAAACTGCAATTCGTTTCGCAAATTTTCTATTTCAGTCTGCAACGATTTCACCCTTACGAGCATATGATGCAACGCTTCAATTCCTTCTACGTTGATATCCATATCGTTATGCCACCTAACGAATTGTTCCAATTCTGAAAGCTCGTCGAATTCTATAAAGCGTTCATCTTCTTCCACCACGTGAATCAGTCCTAAATCGTGCAACGAATCGATGAACGACTCTTCCACTTCGTAAATGCGAATGCACTCGCTGTATAATATTCTTTTTTCGTTCATCGTTTGTTCAATTTAGATAGTTCGGTAAATAATTCCTGCTCTTTTGTAGAAAGATTTTTCGGTATTTCTACTTTCATTGTAACGATTAAGTCGCCAAACTGGTTGTCTTTTTTGTAAATGGGAAATCCTTTTCCTTTCAACCGCACTTTCGATTCGGGTTGCGTGCCGGGTTTTACTTTCATTTTCACCTGCCCGTCAAGTGTATTCACGGTAATTTCACCGCCAAGGACAGCGGTGTATAATCCAACATCGGCCGATGTGTATAAATCGTTGCCTAATCGCTTAAAATTCAAGTCGTCTTCCACAACGAAAGTAATGTACAAATCGCCGTTAGGCCCCCCGTTTACGCCCGGCTGCCCATATCCCGAAAGTTTTATCTTTTGCCCGTCGGCAACGCCGGCCGGAATGGTTATACGGATATTTTTTCCGTCAAGGTTGAGTGTTTGCTGATGCGTGTGTGCTGCTTGACGAAGCGATAACCGCAATTCGGCCTGAAAATCCCCGCCCTTATATTTTCGTTGCGAACGGCTGCTTGTGCGTTGCGAAAAACCGCTTCCAAACATCGAATGAAAGAAATCTGAAAAATCGGCATCCGAAAAATCACCTTCGGTATAAAAAGTTTGACCGCCCCATTGACGTTTTTGTTGCTGGTATTGCTGTTGTGCTTTTTCGTATTCTTCGCCGTGCTTCCAGTTTTCACCGTATTTATCGTATTTGGCACGCTTTTCGGGGTCGCTTAATACCTCGTTAGCTTCGTTAAGTTGCTGAAAATTTTTATGCGCTTCTTTATCGTTCGGATTCAAGTCAGGATGCAATTTACGCGCCTTTTGCCGATATGCTTTTTTAATATCTTCGGCCGATGCGTTTTTACTCACACCCAAAATATTGTAGTAGTCGATGTATGCCATTTTACAAATTATTGTGATACAAACTTACATAAAAAAATTGTGATTTTATACGCCGTCCCATAAAAATCGGGGCCGTAACCGTTCTAATTGTAATTAACGTGCTCTATGGCACAAAGT
>MVZJ01000186.1 GCA_002069095.1 Bacteroidetes bacterium ADurb.BinA174
TTTATCACAAAAAATAGTAAATTTGTGGGGACGGGACATAACTCTGAAATTGTTCAAGACAAAAGTGGACAAGATTGGATTTTTTATCATGCTGTATTTGTGGATAATCCAAAAGGCAGAGTTTTATTAATGGATAAAGTAAATTGGATAAATGATTGGCCCAATGTGAAAGGTAACACACCTTCATTAGAGGCTGAAAAACCTCTGTTTTAAAAATAACAATGGTATGAATAGCAAAAAAATTACACTTACACTTTTAGTTTTTTTATGTACGACATTACTGTTTGCGGTTGATAAAAAACAGTTTTCCTCATCAATTTCGCTAAAAACGCCCGGAAATCCGGCAATATCCTACGAGTTGAAAGAGAAAGGGAATGCATTGGTTGCCAGCCAAGAATTGCCTGTGACGATAAGTAGGGTACAAAATGGTGATAAACTAACTGTTACCATTACAGCGAAAGATAACATCTATTTCAATTTCAAGCAAAAAATTCATTCGGAGTTTAATCACGATGATTGTCAGTTTTATATGCCGGGATTTTGGTATCGCAGAAATTTGCGTTCACCAAAAGAAGCTCCCTCTTTCCACACTTCTGATAGCTGGACGGTACGTGAGGATAGGTTAAGCACACCGATGACATCCATTTTCAACGAAAAAAACGGTAATTACATTTCCGTAATACGCATAGATGATTTCAAATATGAGGCGTTGACTACTCATAAAGAAGGAGAAGTGATACTTTCCGGAAAAACATCGCTGGGATATACCGGATTTGAAAATATGAATGGTAACGCAACGCTCTCTTTCGGTTTTCCATATCAGGAAACGCCAAAAACATATATCCGAAAACTCACGCTTGCACCTTCAATTGAGGCATTTCAGTTTCTGGCAAAAGGAGAATCGATTGTCTTGGTTTGGAAGATAAATAGTGGAAATGCCACCGACTTTTCCGATTTCATCAAACAAATGTGGGAGTACAGTTACGACACTAACAAACCGCAACCCGTTGAAACCGGATTTAGCGATGATTTCGTGAAAGAAACATTGACAAACTTTTTCAGAGAAAGCTTTGTGAGTGACTATCCGTTGAAATTTAATTCAGGCGAGGCATTGGAAGTTGCCACTTGTGAAAGCGTAGCAAGAGCCGAAATCGGTTTCGTTGGCAGGGTTTTACTGAATGCTTTCAATGCACTGGAATATGGAAAACAAAACAATCGTCCTGAGTTGGTTAAGAATAGCTACTCCGTTTTTGAAAGTTACTTAGAGCATGGATTTACAACCAACGGCTTTTTCCGAGAACATGTCTATTACGATAGAAATACGGAAGCCGTTAACCTAAGCATTCGTCGTCAATCGGAAGGTGTGTATGCAATGTTTCAATTTCTTCAATACGAGAAAAATAACGGAAGAAATCATCCTGAATGGGAGAAAAAGTTGAAAACGATATTGGATAAGTTTTTAACTTTGCAGAGCGCCGATGGTAGCTTCCCGCGTAAGTTTAAAGATGATTTTACCATTGCGGATGAAAGTGGTGGTAGTACGCCTTCTGCCACATTGCCTTTGGTAATGGGATATAAATATTTTAAAGATAAACGCTATTTGGAGGCGGCAAAGAGAACTGTAGATTATCTTGAAAAAGAGATTATCTCAAAAGCCGATTATTTTTCATCTACGCTCGATGCTAATTGTGAAGATAAGGAAGCCTCGTTGTATGCAGCAACAGCAACATATTATCTGGCGCTGATAACTAAGGGAAAAGAGCAGCAACACTATGCCGACCTTACATTAAAAGCAGCTTATTTTGCGTTGTCGTGGTATTATACATGGGATGTTCCTTTTGCTCAGGGGCAAATGATTGGAGATATCGGACTTAAATCTCGTGGCTGGGGAAATGTGTCGGTGGAAAACAATCATATCGATGTGTTTGTTTTTGAGTTCGGTTCCGTGTTGAATTGGTTGTCGAAACGATATAATGAGCCTCGTTTTAGCGATTTTGTAAAAGTTATATCTTCATCTATGCGACAATTGTTGCCGTTTGAAGGACATTTGTGTGGTGTGGCAAAAGCCGGTTATTATCCCGAAGTAGTGCAACACACAAACTGGGATTACGGTAGGAATGGGAAAGGTTTTTATAACAATATTTTTGCTCCCGGATGGACGGTTGCTTCGTTGTGGGAATTGCTTTCACCCGGCAGAGCAGAAAAGTTTTTAACGAAATAGTTTATTAAAATAGAGGACAACTTATGAAAATCAAAAATTTAATTTGGGTTATGGCTGCTTTATTATTCATAGCCTGTACAAATCAACAAAAAGGAACTCCCGAAGAAACTGCAACGTTATCGGGATTAAAAAGAGCCAATTTCCAATCGGCAGTGAATGGAGACTCAACCGACTTGTTTGTGTTGAAAAACGCTAACGGAATGGAGGTTACGGTAACAAATTACGGAGGTAGAATTGCATCGGTAATGGTGCCCGATAAAAACGGGAAAATGCTGGATGTGGTGTTGGGATTTGACAATGTGAACGACTATGTAAACATCGATAATAACTTCGGCGCTACTATCGGACGTTACGGAAATCGTCTTGCACATGGGAAAATCACCGTGGAAGGAGTGGAGTATCAATTGCCTCTAAACAATTTCGGGCACACATTACACGGCGGACCCGAAGGTTTCGATAAAAAAGTATTTAAAGCAGTTCAACCCGATAGTCAAACGGTTGTACTCACTTATCTGTCGCCTGACGGTGAAGCTGGATTTCCGGGAAATCTCAATGTGAAAGTAACGATGATTCTCACTAATGATAACGCCATAGATCTTCAATACGAAGCGGAAACAGATAAAGAAACCATTGTTAATCTCACAAACCATTCCTATTTTAATTTAAGCGGCGACGGAAACAATACCGTATTAAATGATTTTTTAATGATTAATGCCGACACATATACTCCTGTTGATGATACGTTTATGACAACAGGTTCGATTGATAAAGTGGAAGGAACTCCTATGGATTTCAGAACAGCCACGCTTATCGGAGAACGCATTGACCAATATGACTTTGTGCAGTTGAAAAATGGTGACGGTTACGACCATAACTGGGTGTTGAACACCAATTGCGATATTACGCAAGTAGCAGCAACTGTTTATTCGCCTGCCACAGGTATTCAATTGGATGTTTATACAACAGAACCCGGCTTACAGATTTATAGTGGTAACTTCCTCGATGGTACGGTAACCGGTAAAAACGGAGCGGTTTACGCTAAACGAAATGCTATTTGTTTGGAAACACAAAAGTATCCCGATTCGCCTAATAAACCCGATTGGCCCCAACCATACCTAAAACCGGGCGAAAAATATACAAGCCGTTGTATTTATAAGTTTTCGGTGAAATAAATTATGGAAGCCAATTTTTTACAAGAAGCATGGATTATTCCGCTAATCGTGGTTTTGGCGCTTTTTGATGCAGTTATGAAAGCCATTGCCATGTGGAAATCGGCCAGAAACAATCATTTGGTGTGGTTTATTTGCATCGCGGTTTTCAATACTGTCGGCATTTTACCCATTGTTTATCTGATATTGGATAAACAAAAGGCGATTTCAAAAAGGGTTTAACTTAAAAAAAGGAGAGTTTCAGAACTCTCCTTTTTTATTAATCTTATAATACCTGCACCAATCTTTCAGTCCGCAGATTTCGCATTTAGGCTTTCGTGCAATACAAATGTATCTGCCGTGCAAAATAAGCCAGTGGTGTGCACGAGTCAATAATCTTTTTGGAATGTATTTCACGAGTTCGCGCTCTGTTTCGAGTGGGGATTTTGAATTGTCTGTCAATCCAATCCGGTTGGAAA
>MVZJ01000187.1 GCA_002069095.1 Bacteroidetes bacterium ADurb.BinA174
GTGTATCTTTTAATGATTTTTCCGCGAAGCGTCAATCCCGACAGGATAACTTCATGTACGCTGATAGGAAATTTCTTATCGATTTGATTAATCTGTGGCAGATAACCGATATTGATGCGGCTTACCTTTTTCTCGGAATCGAAAAAAGTGATATTACCCGATACCGGTTGTATCAGTCCCAGAATTGCTTTCAGCAATGTGGTCTTTCCGCCACCGTTTGGCCCGATAATGCCCAGAAAATCGTTTTCGAAAACGGTAAGCGAAACGTTTTTTAGTACATCGGGTTTGTTCTCGTAACCTACGTTCAGGTTTTGTATTTCAACTATCGGATTCATTTCCCCTGATCGGCTAAAATTTGTGCAATGCGAATCAACTCCTCATTCCATTCATATGCCAACGGGTTTATAGTGTATGATTTGGCACCTATTTCCTTGGCTATTACTTCCGTATTTTTTACATCGAATTCCTGCTGGATGAAAACGGTTTTAATATTTTCGGCTTTTGCCAAATCCACCAGTTCTTTCATTTGGGCGGGCGAGGGATTTTTTCCTTCAAACTCAATGCTGTACTGTTTCAAATCGTAATCGCGAGCAAAATAAGCTAAAGCGGGATGATAAACGATAAAACTTCGTGATGGAATATCGCGCAGCAAATTTGTTAAAACAGAATCAGTTTCCGTGATTTTCAACTTCAGCTTTTCAAAATTAACCCGATAGAAATCTGCATTTTCAGCATCCATGTCCATCATCGCGTTCAGCATATTTTGCGAAAAAAGAACTGCATTATTGGCTGAACTCCACACGTGCGGATCGGCTGCATCGGCATGTTCGTGTTCCACATCGCCGTGCGAATGATCGTGATGCCCGTGTCCGCCGTAAACCGGTTCAATTCCGGTTGAGCAGTCCACTATTTTCAAGTTGGGATTATTTTCGGAAAGCTTGCCTGTCCAAACGTTTTCGTAACCCAGAAACCCTACCTTGAAATATGCTTTGCTGTTTCTCAGCTTTATCATCGCCGATGGAGAAGGCTCATAAGTTTCGGGGCTGGAACCCGGAGGGACCAGTGTGTTTATCTGAAATTTATCACCCACTATTTGCTCCAGAAAGTATCGCTGGGGTTCAATGGTTACCGTTAACACGTTTACTGTCTTTTCGCGGTTGGAATTGCAGGCAAGAAGCAGAGATGAGAGCGATAGCGCAAAAATATATTTTTTCATTTTGTCCGAATTGATTGTTTTAGGAAAAATCTGTTACAAAATTAAGATAAATAGCACAACAGGAAAGTTATAAACAAAGATTTTCTAATTTTGTTTGCTGAAAAAGGTTGATATGAACATCAAATTTGAAATAACCGAAGACGGTTCGCATACTCTTTTTGTTCCCGAACTGAATGAGCATTACCATTCTACGCACGGCGCCATTCAGGAATCAATGCATGTGTTTATCGATGCCGGATTGCGACATTGTGTGAAAAGTGAAATAAAAGTGTTAGAAATTGGTTTCGGAACCGGATTAAATGCATTTCTAACCTTGCTGGAAGCTGAACGAACAGGTCGAAAAATTGATTACACTACCCTTGAGTTTTATCCTCTTTTAATAATCGATGCTGAAAAGTTGAATTATGCCGAATTAACCGATTCGACGAAAAAAGATGTTTTCAGGGAGTTGCACAAAGTCGAGTGGGGGAAATGGAGCCAACTAACACTCTATTTTTCGTTGTTGAAAATGAAGTTCGATTTCAGTAAACCGTCGGATTTTGATACTGAAAATAAATTCGATGTAATCTTTTTCGATGCTTTTGCTCCCGAAAAGCAACCCGAAATGTGGGTACAGGAAATTTTCGATAAAATCTATTCTATTTCTTCAGAAAATGCAATATTGACAACTTATTGTGCTAAAGGCTCTGTGAGGCGCATGTTACAAACAGCGGGTTTTGTCGTGGAACGGTTACCGGGACCACCCGGAAAGCGTGAAATACTGAGGGCCCGGAAATAAAAAACCGCCCGAAGGTGATTGTATTAATACTTGGCTAAACCTTTTTGAGTTGATATTGTGAAGCATAATCGGCATCGGCAATATTGCCTTCCGGATCGGAAAGAATAACACTTCCGTTTTCCACTCTGTAATATGTTCTTATGCCTTTTTTATTGATCAGTTCAATCACGTTTTCGTTTATAAAGGTATAACTGCCTTGGTCTTTAAAAGAACCTTGTTTATTTCCTTGATATTTACGGGTAAGAACAAAAGTGTCATCGGAATTAATGATTAGGCGCATTGCAATTCCTGTGGTATTTGCCGAGGGGATAATACCTTCGTAAGTTCCATATATGTTAGTTATAGAACTACTTTGTTCGTTTTCCGTTATCGTGGGAATGTTGTTATGGTCTTCGTTAGTTATTTCGTTGTTACAGTTTGCAAAAAATGTCACAAGTGCAACCAGTGCAATAATTTTTATTGTTTTCATAATTTTTTTTGTTATTGATACACTTACAATCTTTGTATATTATTAACGACAAAATTACACGGATTTTTTCAATGAGAATAAATATAAAATGGAAACGTGGAAATTATACACATTTTTTTAAACAACCTCTGAAAGGTGTGCCCGTTAGAACTTGTTCGCTCTTTTCGACGAGAATTGAAGTCGGAATATCCGAATTGCCTAACTTTGAGTAAACTTCATTATGTACGGAATGTAAATTACTTTCCCGATATAAAAGCCTTGTACGCAACGTTTCCACAATTTTATGCACCTCGGAAGGTTTCGCACTAAGATGAAAACAACTTTTTTGGCATCTTTTGAATTTGATAACCCCTCATCCCTCTTGCCACAACTCGAAAATTTTCTCATTTCTCTTTCCCAATTGCTTTAATATCTCGGGAAAAATTACTAAATTTGAGCTCTTTTTTTGGTAAACTTTCAATAAGAAACAAATCCATTAAATATTAGAATATAATGTCAAAAAGTGCTTTACAAATTGCAAGAACAAGCTATGTCCCGAAAATGCCGCACGTATTGAACGGCAACGTGCAACCCAAAGTGGGAGCAGCTACTACATCGGTGAGCAACCAAGAGGAAATAAAAAAACTATTTCCCAATACCTACGGAATGCCGATTATTACTTTTGAAGAGTCTAAAGGTGAAATGGGACTCGATAATCCGATAAATGTGGGAGTTATTCTTTCGGGTGGACAAGCTCCGGGCGGACACAATGTTATTGCTGGAATTTTCGATGGAATTAAACGTCTGCATCCTGACAGCCGTCTTTTCGGTTTCATTTTGGGACCTGCGGGACTGGTGAATCACGAATACAAAGAACTTACCGCCGATATTATAGACGAATACCGCAATACGGGTGGATTCGACATTATCGGATCGGGACGTACCAAACTCGAAGAGAAAGAACAATTCGATAAAGGGCTGAAAATTCTGAAGAAGCTCAATATCAGTGCGTTAATTATTATCGGTGGAGACGATTCCAACACAAATGCTTGTGTGTTGGCCGAATATTACAAATTAATCAACGCGGGAGTTCAGGTAATAGGCTGCCCTAAAACCATTGACGGCGACTTGAAAAACGAACAGATTGAAACTTCCTTCGGATTCGACACTGCCTGCAAAGTGTATTCCGAAGTGATCGGAAATATCCAGCGCGACTGTAATTCCGCTCGTAAATACTGGCACTT
>MVZJ01000188.1 GCA_002069095.1 Bacteroidetes bacterium ADurb.BinA174
CAAATGCCCCGCCAAACAGTGTGTCTTCGATATTCACCTTGTTGTTCCAACCGGCGCATAAAATCACAATTCTTTCGGCTGTCGATAAACATTTATCAATCAAAGCATCTATATTTGAAAATGCGCCGATAAATAATTGGCCGCAATCTTTTGCCGCTTCTATGGCTCTTGTACCGTTGGTAGTGGTAAAAACAATTTCACGTCCGGAAACTTTTTCCTTCGTATATTCAAACGGGGAGTTCCCGAAATCGGCAAACTCCACACGGCGGGTTTTTCTTTCCGCACCAACCAAAAATCCTTCGGATTTATACTTTTTTGCCAGATTGATATCTGCAATGGGTATAATCGCTGTGGCTTCGTTGTTGAAAGCGACGCACATAGTTGTAGCCGCCCGAAATACATCTACAACAATCACCGTATCGTTTTCTTTTTGATAAGACTGATAAAGGACAGGAGAAAGGCAAATATCGATAGTCATATACAATGAGTTTATTGCAAATTTACAAAAAACAAACTTTGTTTTGTAACTTTGTCGAAAATTTAGGTAATGCACATTACAAATTACAAAATCATCCTCGCCTCCAACTCCCCCCGACGTAAGGAATTACTCTCAGGTTTAGATGTTGGGTACGAGATAAGAACATTGCCGGATATTGACGAAGAATATCCAAACGATATTCCTTTGGAAAAGGTGGCGGAATTTCTTGCCCGGAAAAAAACCGCCGCATATTTGCCGGTCTTGAATGACAATGAACTGCTGATTACAGCCGACACTATTGTTTTCCTGAATAATAAGATTTACGGAAAACCCGTTAACAATGCCGATGCCGAACAAATGCTCCGCGATTTATCGGGACAAACACATCTGGTTATCACGGGTGTCTGTCTTACTTCCACCAAAAAGCAGGTGATTTTTTCAGACACGACGAAAGTTACTTTTTCCGATTTATCGGACGAAGAGATTGAATATTACGTAGAAAAATATCAGCCCATTGACAAAGCCGGTGCTTACGGCGTACAGGAATGGATTGGTTACGTGGCGGTAAAACATATCGAAGGTTCGTATTTCAATGTGATGGGATTACCCATTCATCGGGTGTATGAAGAATTGAAATCGGGTTTTGGGTTGCGAATAAAAGATTTATAAAGTTTATTTAAGAATATCAAATGAACCCCGTATAAAACACGTAACTCGAAACTCGCAACCCGAAACTTTTTTTATCTTTGCAATTCCAATAAATCGTAATTCGTAAATCCAAAATCGTAAATTAAACGATGCTTACAGTAGAAAAAATTGGCGGAACGTCTATGTCTCAATTTCAGGACGTGTTGCAAAACATCATAAAAGGCAATCGCAAAGGCGATGAGCTTTATAACCGTATTTTTGTGGTCTCAGCCTACAATAATGTAACCAACTGGCTGTTGGAGCATAAAAAAACCGGTGAACCGGGAATTTACAATAAATTTTTGAATGGTGAAGATTACAGTAGCGCATTAGATTCGTTTTGCCAAAGACTGTTGCTCATCAACGATGGATTTGCCGACATTGGTTTAGACCTAAAAGAAGCGCGCGATTTTATCCGCTTTCGTGTTGATCAATCCAAAACCTTGCTTTATAGCTTGGGGAAAGTGCTGGCATCGGGATATGTGAACATGACCGATATTCATCTCGCTGCGCGGGAAATTTTGGCATCAATCGGTGAGGCACATTCCGGATGGAATTCGGCAAATATTCTCAATAATAACGGTATAAATGCCCGATTTATTGACCTTTGCGGTTTTAACGACAATGAACCGCTGACCATCGATCAACGTATTCATCGTGAGTTTACTGGAGTGGATTTCTCAAACGTAGTTTGCATCGCAACCGGCTACACGAAAGGGACAGAGGGTATTATGCGTGCCTTCGACAGGGGATATTCCGAAGTTACGTTCAGTAAAATTGCAGTAGAAGTGAAAGCCGACGAAGCGGTGATTCACAAGGAATACCATTTATCGAGTGCCGATCCGAAAATTGTTGGGGTAGAAAACAGTGTTCCTGTTGGGCAAACTAATTACATTATTGCCGATCAGTTGGCGGATATTGGTATGGAAGCCATACATCCCAAAGCCGCTAAACCGCTTGAATTAGCAGGAATAAATATCCGTATAAAAAATACTTTCGAACCCGAACATCCGGGAACATTAATTTCTCGCGATTATGTTTCACCCGAAGCACGTGTTGAAATTGTTTCGGGTTCCCGCAAAGTACTCGCCATTGAAATTCATGACCCGATGATGGTGGGTGAAGTGGGCTACGATGCGCGAATTATGCAGTATTTCCAGAAATACAATGTCAGCTACATATTGAAATCCACCAACGCCAACTCAATAACCATGGTAGTGTGGGAAGAAGACAGAGCGAACGAACTCATAAAAATGCTCAAAGACGTTTTTTATCAGGTAACGGTTGTTCCCGCTGCTATTGTCTGTGCAATGGGAACGAATATCGCAATGCCAGGATTTTTATATCGTGGTGCAAAAGCCTTGTATGAGAGAGAAATTAACGTGGAGAGCTTTGCCCAATCGCTCATGCAGGTAAATATGCAGTTTGTAATTTCTCGGGAACAATATGAAGATGCAGTGATTGCTTTGAATGAAGCGTTGTGCAAAAGATAAATTGCTTTTATTTTCGTAAATAAATAGAATTTTGTGATTATTTCAGTTCATCAAACACAATTAAATAACCATGAAAAAATATTCTGTTATTCAAAAAAGTAGTATTTCGATACTTATATTTCTTTTTTTGAGTCTGATTCTTGTATCTTGTTGGAAAACGACAGATAATTACGATATTGACGAGTCTTCGTTTAGAAAACCCGACAAAGATTATTATCCTGAAACGTGGTATCATTTCATCGGAGGAAATGTTTCCAAAGAAGGAATAACGGCTGATCTGGAGGCAATAGCCGAAGCGCGAATTTCGGGTATTCAGTTGTTTCACGGCCAGTTTGGTGGTGAATGGCCCGACGTTTCACCTCAGATCCAAACGTTAAGTGAGGACTGGGACGACCTGGTTCAATGGACGGCAACCGAATGCAAAAGGTTGAACCTACGGTTTTCCATGCAGAACTGTCCCGGATGGTCGTACGCCGGTGGCCCGTGGATTGAACCTGAAAATTCAATGCGGCATTTGGTTTATTCGAGAACAGATATTGATGGTGGGAAACCGGTAGATCTGAGCCTTAAGCAACCGGAACCCAGTCAGGAAGAATGGCGAAATTACCAAGACTTGTTTGTTATTGCATTTCCTACTCCTGAAGGTGATTCAGGAACAAGATTAATTCCATTAGAAATAAATTTATACCTGCAAAGATATAAAAATATGCAAATAAGGTTTTAATTATAAAATTAAATTTGCAAAAAGATATTTCTGTTTAACCCAGATTAAGGGTTAAGATTTTCATCAAAAAACATTCACAAAAAAAAATAATTAGTAACGGCATTTATGTCGTTGAACCGATATTAAGCGTTAAAGTTTTTATCAAAAAAACACTCACAAAATCACCAATTAAACTTGTTCATTTATAGTAGTTTATATTTAGAACTCCTGACTT
>MVZJ01000189.1 GCA_002069095.1 Bacteroidetes bacterium ADurb.BinA174
CTCGTATGTGAACAACACGGCGGTTTCTCCTGTTTCGCGCGGTGTGATTTCGACATCGGGCGGAAACGGAAAAGTGAGTTTTCAGGTTGATTATCCCGATTGGGGGCGTTACCTGATTCTGGTAAAAGATACCGAAAGCGGACATACCGCGGGAACCGTTTTTTATGTGGATTGGGCATCAATATACGGACGTTCCAATAAAACCGACCCGAATGGCTTGACAATGTTATCATTCTCTACCGACAAACAAACATACGCTGTTGGTGAAACAGCAACCGTTGTAATTCCGAAAAGTTCTTCGGGACGCGCTTTGGTAAGTATAGAAAATGGTTCGCGCATCATCCGAAAAGAATGGGTGAAAACATCGGAAACCACCGACACCGAATATCGATTCGAAATTACGGAAGAGATGAATCCCAACTTCTATATTTTTATCACGTTGCTTCAACCGCACGCGCAAACCGAAAATGATTTGCCCATTCGCTTATACGGTGTGAGAAATATAAACGTAGAGGACAAAAACAGCAAGTTGCAACCGGTAATACAAATGCCGGATGAGTTGAGTCCCGAAAAGGAATTTTCGGTTTCGATTTCCGAGAAAACCAAAAAACCGATGACTTACACGCTTGCTATCGTGGACGAAGGTTTGCTTGATCTTACGTCATTTAAAACACCCAACGCATGGAGCGAGTTTTACGCTCGCGAAGCACTCGGTGTACGCACCTGGGACTTGTTTGACCGTGTGTTGGGTGCAAATACGGGAATGATTGGACCATTGTTGAGCATCGGTGGCGATGAGGCGTTGAAGGCGTCAAGCGACAAAGTAAACCGATTCAAACCCGTAGTTAAATTTATTGGACCATTCACAATTAAAGGTGGAGAAACCAAAACACACAAGATAAAACTTCCGCCATATGTGGGTTCGGTTCGCGTAATGGTGGTTGCGGGAGGAAACGGTGCTTACGGCAGCGCAGAAAAAACAGTTGCCGTGAAAAATGCGTTAATGACACTCAGTACGCTTCCGCGCGTGATGGGACCGGGTGAAGAGGTTTGGCTTCCGGTCAATGTTTTCGCGATGGACAAGAAAGTGAAAAATGTGCAGGTTTCGATTGAAACGGATGGCTTGTTGAAACCGCAGGGACAAACAACGCAATCGGTTTCATTCGACGCGATTGGCGATAAAATTGTTTACTTTAAGTTGAAAGCCGAGAATAGAGTCGGCGCCGAACAGGTTAGAATAAAAGCATCGGGTGGGGGAGAATCGGTGTCGGAAACCATTGATATCGGTATTCGCAATCCGAATCCGCCTGTTGTCATCAGTCAATCGGCACTTATCGATCCAAACGGAAACGCTGAGCTCACGCTTAATCCCGGAAATGTAAACCCAACCGATTGGGCAAAACTCGAACTGTCACGAATTCCGAGCGTTAACCTAAGCAAAAACTTATCTTATTTGGCAGAATATCCGCACGGATGTACCGAACAGGTTACTTCGCAAGGTTTTCCGCTGTTGTATCTGAGTAATTTCATTTCGCTTTCGGATACGGAAAAAGAATTGATGAACAAAAAGATAGCATCGGTCATTCAAATTTTGTCTTCCCGACAATTATCGGATGGAGGATTTATCTATTGGCCGGGACAAAGTTATGCAACGGAATGGGTTTCAACGTATGCGGGACATTTTTTGGTGGAAGCCAAAAACAATGGGTACGACGTATCGCAAAGCGTGATTAATCGGTGGGTAAGATTTCAACAAAAAGTAGCGCGCAACTGGACGCGTACCAATACTAACCAGGGTTATTACGGAATTTCGATGACTGAACTGCAGCAGGCTTATCGATTATATACCTTGGCGTTAAGCGAAAACACCGAACTCGGCGCTATGAACCGAATGCGTGAAATCGAGGATTTGGATATACGAGCGAAATGGCGATTGGCGGCAGCTTACGCATTAGCCGGGAAACCGGATGTGGCAAATTCGCTTGTTTTCAATGCTTCGGACCTGATAAACGATTATAGTTTCAATAACGATACATACGGCTCGTCGGCACGCGACAAGGCAATGATTATGCAAACACATCTGCTGCTTGGAAATATCGAAAAAGCACTGCTTTTGGCTCAGGATGTGTCGCAAGCACTTTCGTCTGATTATATTTCCACGCAAACCGTCGCATTCGGATTGACGGCAATGGCGGAATTAGCCGAGAAAATGGGTTCGGGAAATATCGATGTGGATTGGTCGCTCAACGGACAGAAAATGGACGCTATAAATACGCCGCAGGCTTTCCATCAGGTGGATTTGAAAACGGCTCCTAATCAATCGGTACAAATTTCCAATAAGGGCAAAGGCAAAATTTATGCCCGACTTTCCGCTTTCACGCAGCCATTGGTAGATACACTTCGAGCTACGACAGGTTCCTTGCGGTTATCTGTCAATTATCTCGATGCCGCAGGCAAACCGATAAATGTGAGATCGCTGAAGCAGGGAACAGAATTTACGGCAGTTGTAACCGTACAAAATTCTCTGGAAGAGTCGTTTAGTGATTTGGCTTTGGTGCAAATTTTCCCTTCGGGTTGGGAGATTTTTAATGAACGGTTAATAAATGTACAGGCAGATAGTCGTGCGTCTCAACAGTACAATTATCGCGATATCCGCGATGACCGTGTTTTGACATATTTCAACCTTGGTGCCGGACAATCGACAACGTTCCGCGTGAAGTTACAAGCAGCATATCGGGGTAATTATTATTTGTCTGCCGTTTCATGCCAGGCAATGTACGAACCACGCGAACAGGCACGAACAAGTGGGATGTGGGTGGAAATTGTGGAATAATCCCGAACCCGCTCAGCGGTTCCAAACCGCTTAGCGGATTGAATTTACGCACAAGGCGGTGAAAACCGCCTTTGCTTAAACCGCTTTATACATAACAACGTCAAAATTTATGTATTACGAATCGCAAGCAACATACCACATTTTCAACAGAAGTAACGAGCTTCTTTTTTATAATAGAGAAAACTATTTGTTTTTTCTGAAAAAAATTAGAAAGCATATTCTTCACTATGCCGATATTTTGGCGTACTGCTTAATGCCCAACCATTTTCATTTGCTAGTTAGGCTTAAAGATGAGGCTGTTGCAACAGTTCGGTTCAAAGGCAAAGAAGAAGTGCAGCAATTCTCATTTTCCATCGGACAAATGCTTAGTTCATACACGCAAGCCATTAACAAACAAATAGGAAGAAAAGGATATTTATTTGCTCATAATACGAAAGCTAAGATGTTGAATGATGTTGGAAATGACTATTTATTAAGCTGTTTTCTTTATATTCATCAAAATCCGTTGCAAGCAGGTTTGGTTAATAAAGTGGAAGATTGGGAGTATTCTTCATACTTGGATTATGTGGGATTAAGGAATGGAACCTTGGTAAACACCAAAGAAGGTCTTGATATGCTTCAAATTTCAGCAGAGCAGATAAAATATTTGATTGATAAATTTATACAAGACAAAGAAGATATTAACTTTTTGTAGTAAACTATACTCAGTAGTTAAGAATCGACGGGCAAATAAAAATTCCAAAAAATGCGCTTTGCGGTTCC
>MVZJ01000190.1 GCA_002069095.1 Bacteroidetes bacterium ADurb.BinA174
GGGTGACGCATTGTCGAAGTAAGGAAGTAACAGCCCGTATTCTCATACGAAACAAAAACGATGAACAATAAATGGATAACGAAGATAAAAGGTTCATTCTTTTTTTAACATCTGAAAGTTCAAGGTACAAGAATGAACCTACTGTCATCACGATTGATATTTCGAAAAACAGATCAGCAGAAAAAATAGTTCTACTTATTCAATTATTAAAGTTTGATGCAGAAAATTATTTTAGAATTGAACAAAATCCTAAATAATTTTACGTATGCAGTAATAGCCTTTCATCATCCTTCCTTAATTTTCTTTAAATATTCATAAGTAGCTTTCTGCGCACGAACGGGTGGTTTGTCGTTATATTTAAAAATGTTATTCATATTTTCGTCCACCCACGCAGCACTTTGATTGTCGGCAAGTTGAATTTTAAGAATATCGATAATCTGCTGTTTCAACGGGACAGACAAGATGGGAAAAGCCGCTTCAATACGTCGGTGCAGATTTCGCTCCATCCAATCCGCTGAAGCGAGATAAACGTTTTCTTCACCTTCGTTAAAGAAATACCAAGCACGCGTGTGTTCTAAATAAGCATCAACGATGCGAGTAATGGTAATGTTCTTGCTATAAGGCTGATTGGGAATTAAACAGCAAATTCCCCGAACAATTAAATCGATTTTCACGCCCGCTTCACTCGCACGATAAAGTGCCTCTATCATGCCCTTATCTTGCAGACTGTTCATTTTAAGAATGATATACCCTATTCCGCCATTTTTCACATTTTCGATTTCCCGCTCAATCATGCGATGAATTTCGGGAACCATGTTAAACTGAGCGATAAGCAAATGCTTGAACTCCCGCATGTGCGGCTTGCCTTCGAGTACGCGAAAGACCTCATCGATGTCTTTAATAAACTCTTGATTGGAAGTGAGCAATCCTTTATCGGAATACTGACGAGCAGTTTTCTCGTTGAAATTTCCCGTACCCAAATAGGCGTAACCTTTAATGGGCTCATCTGGATCGTTACTGCGTTTGCGCACATATGCCAATTTAGCGTGAACTTTAAGTCCGGGCAAGCTGTAAATAATTTTCACACCTGCCTGTTGCATCAATTCCGATGAAAGATAGTTGTGCTCTTCATCAAATCGGGCTTTCAACTCCACAAAAACAGTAACTTTTTTACCGTTTTTTGCTGCACTAATCAAACTATTTACCACCGCCGAGTTTTCCGCCACACGATATTGAGTAACCTTTATTTCAAGCACTTTTGGGTCGAAAGCGGCTTGCATAAGAAACCTCAACACATAATCGAATGACTGATAGGGGAAGTTAAGCAACACATCTTGCTTGCGCAAAACGCGCAGAATAGATTGATTCTCTTCCAATTCGGGAACTCGAAGCGGTTGCGGAAGCTGTCGTTGCAACGATTCACCCACAGGGTTAGGAAGTTTCATTAAATCGGATAAGTTCAAATATTTCCCCGACGGCAACAACTCCTCATCTTCCACTTCGTAAGCCTCGCGCAAATATTTCAAGAAATAATCGGGCATATCCTTGTCGTACTGAAAGCGTGTAACCGCCCCGATTTTGCGCTTACGTACCTTGCGCAAAATGCGCTCGGCAATGTTTTTTTGGTCTTCGTCTTCGAGCGAAAAATCGGCGTCGCGCGAAATTTTCAAGCTGTAACAATCCACAATTTCGTATCCGGGAAACACGCTTTTCAAGTTGGCTTTAATCACATCGTCGATAAACATGATGTAATATTTTCCATTCATCGAAGGCAATTCGATAAAACGCGGCACTTTGGTCTGCGGAATCTTCATTATCGCGAAAGTGTAATCGGCTTCATCACTGCTCTTTTTTTTCTTTTTCTTCAACAGGCTAATCGCCTGATAAATGCGTCCGTCTTGAATAAACGAATATACATCGTCTTTCAAAATCATCATCGGCTGCAAATAAGGGAAAACTTCTTCGTTGAAATATTGCTCCACATATTTCTTATGAAATGGTTCCACCCGATGCGTTTGGTATAAGATAATGTTATTTTTCTCCAACTCAGGCAAAATCATATCATCAAAAATATGATAGTATTCTTTTTCGTGTTCGGTTACAATCTTATTAATTTCCACTAATGTTTGTAATGACTCTTCTTCGCTCTCATCTCTTTCGATAGTATTGAGTAAAGAGCTATGATAACCCGAAACACGCACTTTGTAGTACTCTTCAAGATTAGACGAATATATGGATAAAAACTTTATGCGCTCATACACGGGCAGAGTTTCGTCTTTCGCTTCCAACAGAACACGATGATTAAAGGAAAGCCAACTGATGTCGCGTTTGAAGTAATTGTAAGACATAATAAGAATATACGAATTGGGATTGAATTAATTTACGGTAAAATTACTAACTTTGTTTCAATAAAACATGGATTTTAGTCTAAAAGTCTTGATTCTTGGTTCCAACAATCTTTCCAAAAAATGAAAAAAATAGGGCTTCTCTCCGATACTCACAACATTTGGGACGAAAAGTACGAAAAATATTTTTCGTCATGCGATGAGATTTGGCATGCAGGCGATATCGGCTCGTTGGAGCTTGCAAACAAGTTTGAAGATTTCAAGCCTTTCCGTGCCGTACACGGCAATATTGACGACTCTTCAACACGTCGCATCTATCCAGAAGTTTTACGATTTTCGTTAGAAAACGTTGACGTATTAATGACGCACATCGGAGGCTATCCGGGAAGATACGAGCCGAAAATCCGTCAGGAACTTTTCACAAATCCGCCCAAATTGTTTATTTCGGGGCATTCGCATATTTTAAAAGTGATGTACGATAAAAGCTTGGAATGTTTGCACATGAATCCTGGTGCTGCGGGAAAATATGGATTTCATCAGGTACGAACGCTGTTGCGTTTTGTATTAGATAACGGTAATATTCGCGATTTGGAAGTAATTGAAATTGGGGAACAGGGTTAAAGCGTTATACCGAATACCGAGAACAACACACCCGCAACACTTATTATCATCAGTATGGAGCCGACAATTCTATTCAGAATAACCAATCCCTGCCGATTAAAATGTTTTCGTAAACGAGCAACAAACCAACTAATAAAAAACCACCACGAAAACGCTCCCAAAGCAATAGCCGCAAGCGCTGCTACCCAATGAACAGCGTCCTCATTTACAGGCGCAAATGTAAATCGGGCATATAAAGTTATAAAGACCAAAATAATCGCCACATTAGAAAAAGTGATAAAAAACGACGAAACAAAATCGCGCAAACAACTCGAATCTTCTGTTTTGGTTTGGGGTGTCCACTCTTTCAAAGGATTGGTACGAAAAACAAAAAAACCGAATACAAAAAGAAGTACACTCCCGATAAACTGAATCGCCACATCGTTTTTTTGCAGGAACTCTTCCGCGAAACTCATCCCAAACAAGGTGATTGTTGCATAAGTCAAATCGGAAAGCATCGCCCCCATTCCTGTGGCAAAGCCGTGTTTACGTCCCTTATTCAACGTTCGTTGCACACACAGCATATTCACAGGTCCCATTGGCGAGGAAACCAAAAGTCCGATAATAAAT
>MVZJ01000191.1 GCA_002069095.1 Bacteroidetes bacterium ADurb.BinA174
ATGAAACAATACATGATTTTGATGTATCGTTTTGCATCTATTATAGCAAAAGCTGACGGCTCAATATCTGACACAGAACAAAAATGGCTAAAAGAGTTATTAAAATTAAGCGAGTTAGATAAAGATTCCCAAGAGAAAGAAGAGTCAAACAAAAATGATGATTCATATAAAATTGAAGATAATGAAGAAGCATTGACAAAACATAAAAGTGAAGCAACCGAACGAATTTATCCTTCACTGCAATCAAACGCACAAGAAGAGTTAGAAGCTCTGATTGGGCTGACAAATGTGAAAGAAGAGATTAAGACCTTAGCTAATTTCATAAAAATTCAGCAAAAAAGAGAGGCTAAAGGATTAAAGACATCTCAACTTTCGTATCACTGTGTTTTTACCGGAAATCCCGGAACAGGAAAAACTACGGTTGCTCGTATCATAGCGGAAATTTATAAAGAATTAGGAGTGTTACAAAAAGGACATTTAGTGGAAACCGACCGTTCAGGATTAGTGGCAGAATACATTGGACAAACTGCTGTAAAAACAAATAAAATTATTAATTCCGCATTGGATGGGGTGCTTTTTATTGACGAAGCATATTCACTTTATAGCAGCAGTGACAATGATTATGGAAAAGAAGCTATTGCAACTCTGCTTAAAAGAATGGAAGATAACCGAGACCGACTTGTTGTTATTCTGGCAGGTTATACCAATGAAATGAAGGAGTTTATCGATTCAAATTCAGGATTACAGTCACGATTTAATCGTTATATTGAATTTCCTGATTACTCCGCAGAAGAGTTGTATAAGATTTTTGAATTTAAAGCTAATGAATTTGATTACACGATTTCAGATAGTGCACAAAAAAGATTAATATCCTATTTTAACACAATAGTGAATAAAAATGATGAAAATTTTGGCAACGCTCGATTTGTGCGCAACTTTTTTGAGAAAACTTTGGAACAACAAGCAAATCGACTGGCATCACAATCATTCCTAACAATTCAACAATTAACCGAAATAAAACTTGAAGATATAATAATTGACGATTAGTATTAATGAAGTTATAAGATTATTAAGTATTAGAAATAGTAGATGCGTACCCTATGCCCCGAAACTCCTAATAAATAGTCAAAACTTTGTCCGGTTATTGGGGGATTACACTAAATATTCCCTAATTTTACCCAAGAACCGGCTTGAAGCCGGCTCTTAGGGCAGGAAATTAAATCATCTGCCTTAAAGCTGCTCTGTCTAAAATGGTAATTTTTCGCTTGTCAACTTTAATATATCCGTCGTCAACCATTTGCATCATTACGTTTACCATGGCGGGACGTGTAACACCTAACAAATGCGAAATATCTTCTCTCGACATTTTCAGCTGAAACTGCTCTTTCCCTTTCGATTCTTTCAGTAGGTAGTACGCAAGCTTCGCTTTTATGGTACGAAGCGAAACTAAGCGTAGCTTTTCGGCTAAAAAAGTTAGTTTATTCGAAATATACGACAGAAACGCTTTCATAAACTCCGGATACTTCTGCATCAGGAAGTAGATATTCTCTTTGCCGATTGCAACAACAACTACATCGGTTTTAGCAATAGCTGTTACAGGTGAGATATTGTTGGTCGCAAAAAGAAATCCCGTAGATATCGGATTAGGCGCTTTTATCGTCTCTACCCTCATAAAGCTTCCCTTTTCATCCACTATTTCGGTCTGAACTTCGCCTTTTATCACGATAAACAACCTGTCATATCGCGAGTCTTGATTTACCAAAATATCTCCTTTGGCATATCGGATTACCGAATAGTTTACGTCAGAAAGAAACTCTCCATGTTTATCTGAGGGAATAGAATTACATAAAGGGCATTGAAAAATAGATTGAACGTGTTCCGAAGAGCGCATATGTGTCATTTTTTTTCGATATTAAAAATCTATCTATCAAACTCCAAAAGCGAAGTTTTGCATTGATTTTAACACAAAAATACCATTTTCGATTAATAATCGTCATAAATATTACAGTTTTTTTAAGATAAAGTTTCTTAACTTTGTAGAGATTGAATAAATAGAACCCTTATCATTCTGAGATTATGATGGATGCATTACGAAAATTTTGGATGAAGGTAAAGCCACGCGGTGGGTGGAGATACTTCGCGGTAATTGCCGTGGGAGTATTCACGGGGTTGTTTATCTACTCTTTTTTCGCCTCACGTGCTTACAGCTACCTTTCCGACGAACCTAAGACATGCGTAAACTGCCATATTATGGCTCCTTACTACGCAACATGGATGCACAGTTCGCACGGAAGAAACACGACTTGTGCCGATTGTCACGTGCCGCAAGACAACGTCTTTAACAAATACTATTTTAAAGCTAAGGACGGATTGCGTCACGCTGCCGTTTTTACCGTCAGGGGAGAAGTGCACTCGCTGCAAACCATCGATGCCAGCTCTGAGGTAATTATGGATAACTGTATTCGTTGCCACACGCAACTCAACACCGAGTTTGTTACCACGGGACGAATGGGATTTAAAGAGATGAAAGAGATGGGCGGAAACGTTTGCTGGGATTGTCATCGCGATATTCCGCACACACGGAGCCGTTCGGAATCGTCAACGCCAAATGCGCTGGTACCTATGCCACAATCGGATGTGCCTGCCTGGTTGAGTGACTTAGTGAGTAAAAACTAACTAATTTGGAAATCAATTGTAATTCAAAAAAATTAAATAACTGACAAATATAAAGTTGCTATGAACAAATCTTCTGACAACAAAAAAATGAAACCCTGGGTAGGATGGTTACTGTTTTTCGTTACCGTAGGGGTGGTTTTCTTATTGGGAATGCTTGCAGCATCCCTCACTCAACGTAGAGCTGAAATTGCGAGCGTTAGAAACAATAAGGTAATTGAGATTACGGGGATTGAATCGAGAAGCGAAATTTTCGCACAAAATTATCCCCGCGAATATGAAACGTGGGTGAAAACCTTAGATACCTCTTTCCAAAGTGAGTATCACGGAAGCAGCGTGGTAGATGTGTTGGAACAACGTCCCGAAATGGTTATTTTGTGGGCTGGATATGCGTTTTCAAAAGATTACGGCACACCGCGCGGACACATGCATGCCATTGACGACATCCATCACACCTTGCGTACGGCAGCACCTATGTCGCCCGAAGATGGTCCACAACCTGCTACATGCTGGACTTGTAAATCACCCGATGTTCCACGTATGATGGAAGCTGTGGGAGTTGCCGAGTTCTACAAAGGAACCTGGGCGCAGTGGGGAGCGGAAGTAGTAAATCCGATTGGATGTGCCGATTGCCACGAAGCCGAAACGATGAATCTGAAAATTTCGCGTCCGGCACTTATCGAAGCGTATGAAAACATGGGTATGGACATCAACAAAGCTACGCAACAAGAGATGCGCTCATTGGTTTGTGCGCAATGTCACGTAGAGTATTACTTTGTTCCCGACGGTAAGTATCTTATCTTCCCGTGGCACAACGGTATGACGATGGAAGGCGGCGAAGAGTATTTCGATAATCTTCAATATGCCGATTATACGCAC
>MVZJ01000192.1 GCA_002069095.1 Bacteroidetes bacterium ADurb.BinA174
TGTGGAGAAAGTAATAAATACGTGTTAATGAAAACAAGCGTTTACACAGATAAACGCTTGTTTTATAATGAGCGGCAAGTTGCGAAATCATAAAGGGCTATTCAAAGAACACCGAAAGGTGTTCATTGATGAATATTTTAAGGCAACTTTCTTCTGAAACGCCCTTTGTAAAGGGCGTTTCAGAAGAAAAACATCATTACTTTTGACTATTACATCGGAAAACCTGATTTTCATAACCGTAGTCAGAGCAAAGCGGATACTTATGGTAAATGCGACTCTAACTGCAGGCGAATAAATCGCCTACAAATATGAAAATGTCGCCCATTCGGACGGTAGTAAATCTCACTTCAATTTCTTCTCCAAAAATCTGCCCGTATGCGAATCCTGACATCTTGCAATTGATTCCGGAGTGCCTTCACAGACGATGTTGCCGCCGGCTTTACCTCCTTCGGGACCGATATCGATAATATGGTCGGCACATTTGATGACTTCCATATTGTGCTCGATTATAATGACCGTGTGCCCACGCCCGATAAGCGCGTTAAATGCTTTCAGCAGCGTTTTAATATCGTGAAAATGCAGTCCGGTTGTAGGCTCATCGAATATAAAAATGGTGGGCTCAGACTTTTCTTCGCCTAAATAAAATGCTAATTTCACCCGTTGGTTTTCACCACCCGACAGCGTCGATGAAGATTGTCCCAGTTTAATATATCCCAATCCGACATCCTGTAACGGTTTCATTTTTTTAGTAATTTTCTTTTCCGTTGCGCCTTTCTGCGCGCCGAAAAACTCGATGGCCTGATTGATTGTCATTTCCAGCACATCGTGAATATTGAAACCCTTGTATTCCACATCCAGGATTTCAGGTGAAAATTGTTTCCCGTGACACGATTCGCACTCCAATCGGATATCGGCCATAAACTGCATTTCAACGATAATAGTTCCTTCGCCCTTGCACTCATCGCACCGCCCGCCTTCCACATTAAACGAAAAATGTGCCGGAGTGTATCCCATTTGCTTCGCAAGCGGCTGCGCCGCAAAAAGCTTTCGGATTTCGTCGTATGCTTTAATATACGTAACCGGATTTGAGCGAGTGGAACGGCCAATGGGGTTTTGATCCACGAACTCCACCGATTTAGCTAACTTTAAATCTCCCGAAATGGAGTTGAATTCCACCTGCTCCAGCGCACTTCCTTTGTAATAATTGTGCAGAGCATTGCTTAACACATCGTTCACGAGCGACGATTTTCCCGAACCGCTCACACCAGTAACTACGGTCATAACGTTGAGCGGAAATATCACATCAATATTTTTCAAGTTGTTTTGCCGGGCGCCTTTCACTTCGATGTAGTTGTTCCATTTGCGGCGCTGTTTTGGCACCTCGATTTTTTCTTCTCCCGTTAGGTATTTCACTGTATAACTATCGGTATTTTCCACCAGTTCAGAAACTTTCCCCTGATACATCACTTCGCCGCCCAATCGGCCGGCTTTGGGACCTATATCGATTATGTAATCCGCGGCACGGATAATCTCTTCATCGTGTTCTACCACTACAACCGTATTGCCTAATTGTTGCAGTTGTCGCAGTACTTTGATGAGCAGGTAGGTGTCTCGCGAATGCAACCCGATACTTGGTTCGTCCAAAATATATAACGAGCCAACAAGGCTACTTCCCAGCGACGATGCCAGGTTGATGCGTTGGCTTTCACCACCCGAAAGGGTATTTGACAATCGGTTCAACGTGAGATAACCCAGGCCGACATCAATGAGAAAAAGTATGCGGTTATTGATTTCCGTCAGCAGCCGTTCGGCAATGACGGCATCGGTTTCGTTGAGTTGCAGGGTATCGAAAAACGGTTTCAACTCCGTGATGGGCAAAACAACGAGTTCGCTGATGCTTTTGCCGCCGACTTTCACGAATCCGGCTTCTTTTTTCAGTCTCGCACCTTTGCAAACGGGACAAACGGTTTTTCCCCGATAACGCGCCAGCATCACCCGATATTGAATTTTGTACAGGTTTTCTTCCAGCATCTTGAAAAAATCGTTGATACCGTAGATACCCAAATTATGTCGTCCGTTCCACAAAATGTCTTTTTCTTCCTCGTTCAAATCGTAGTATGCCCGGTGAATGGGAAAGTTGGCTTTATAAGCGTTGAAAACGAATTCTTTACGCCATTCGCTCATTTTCTCTCCTTTCCAACATTGTACGCACTCTTCCTGCACGCTGAGACTTTTATCGGGGATAACTAAATTTTCGTCAATCCCGATTACTTTCCCGAAGCCTTCGCATTTGGGACAAGCGCCCACGGGACTGTTGAAGTTGAACATCAATTCCGACGGCTCTTCGAACGTGATACCGTCGGCCTCGAAACGGTTGGAAAAAATGAAAGTTTCTGTGCCGTCTTGTGTCCAGAACCGCACGATGCACTCGCCTTTTCCTTCAATAAACGCTGTTTCCACCGAATCAGACAAGCGGTTGATAACCGATTTGTCGCCCGAGCACGACAGTCTGTCGATTACCAGTAAAACATCTTTTGCTTCCAGCATTTTTTTTTGCTCCAGTAACTCATCAATACGGTAAAAAGTGTCGCCTACATCTACGCGCGAAAAACCTTCTTTCATCAGAATATCCAATTGTTCCGTCAATGTCCGGTCGTTTCGCAGTTGAATAGGCGAGAGCACTGCCATACGCGTACCTTCCCTGTATTCCAGCATTTTGGCAACAACATCGCTAACGTTGTGTTTTTTTACTTCGGCGCCTGTAACGGGAGAAATGGTTTTGCCGATTCTGGCAAAGAGTAAACGCAGGTATTCGTAAATTTCGGTAGATGTGCCTACGGTTGAGCGCGGATTCCTGGTGTTCACCTTTTGCTCAATAGCGATAGCCGGTGGAATACCGTGAATAAAATCGCATTCGGGCTTGTTCATGCGTCCGAGAAACTGGCGGGCGTAAGCCGAAAGGCTTTCCACGTATCGGCGTTGACCTTCGGCATACAATGTATCAAAAGCCAGGCTCGATTTTCCCGAACCGGACAGCCCTGTGATAACCGTGAATGTATTTCGTGGGATGATTACGTCGATGTTTTTGAGGTTATTAACGCGCACTCCCTTTAGTTCTATTTGCTTTTCGCTGCTCATAAATTCGAATTCAACCTACAAAGATAGTGGTTTTAACGTATAAAAAGAAAATCGATGCATTTGGCAGATTTGAAAAACTGTGTTTATAACTATTTTCAAGTCAAGAGTTCCGAGCATTGAGTTTCGAGTTTAAAACCCACTTATAGATAGGAATTTATAAAACAGGATATGCATCATTTTATAATTGGTACGACACTATATAAAAACCTGAAAATCTAATAATCGCACTATTAATAAGCTGTTGTTTAAAAAAAAATATTTATATTTCCTCTATAAATCCATTATCTTCCCTGCTTAATAAACTCCTTGAAGTCGTTTTCTTATATTTTAGGCACATAAGTATCCTGACGAAAGGAGGATTCCCTTTGGTCAAAGTAAATTAATTTCCTCTTCGAACTCTTAGTCTCTTTTC
>MVZJ01000193.1 GCA_002069095.1 Bacteroidetes bacterium ADurb.BinA174
CCGTCAACAGAAAGACCTACCAATTGACAGTTAAGTGCATCGAATTCAGCCTGACGGGTTGCAAACGTCATAAACTCCGATGTACAAACGGGTGTAAAGTCGGCCGGATGGCTAAAAAGAATCTTCCATTTTCCTTTATAATCTTCGGGAAAATTGATATCGCCTTGTGTAGTTACTGCTTTAAAAGATGGCGCTTTGTCGCCGATACGCGGCATTGCTGAAATGTTTTGATTTGTTTCCATTTTTTGTTGTTTTAAATTTTTGTTTTATTAAATTATTATTTACCACAAAAATACAACAAAAACATCATAGATAAAAATGATATAAGAAATATAAATATAGGATAAATATATACTATAATTCCTCGATTATTCTTCCAATATCAGTATCTCAACTTTTCTGAAATCGATAGGATGTCCTTCGCTTTGAAGCGAAATAGTGCCTCTGGTCAGCATTTTGTCGCCACCATTCAACCCTATGAGTTTTGCGAAAGTAGCATCTCTTTCATCTAATTGTGGTTGATTATAAGTCAATACCGTATCGCCGTTAATAATATGACGGATTACTTCGTTTCCGCGTACTTCCACTTCGGCAGTAAGCCAATCTTCACCGTAAAAGTTTTCGGATGAGGAATTCACGCAATGGTCGAGAATTAACTGTCCGTTTATTACGATATTTGTTCCCGGTGTGCAAACATTCATATTTGTTCTCTGCACCAAAGAATCGCTTCCTAACAACTGTACTTCGATAGAAGTGGGGAAATCCTGAGTTTTCTCCATTGATTCTACTGTTTGTCCGTGTATCATTATTCCGGAATTTTTATATGCCCATCCCGGCGCTCCCGGACATTGTTCTCCTACAATACGATATTCGACGCGAAGTTTGTAATGTGAAAATTCATCTTTGTAAAACAAATGACCGAAACGTTCTCGAAGCGAGTCATATTCCTCGTACCGAACTTTAATCATTCCGTCTTCAACACGGAAAGTATTTCCAAAGTTGTCTCCAACGTCGTAACCTTTAATTTTTACTGTCCAATCGTTTAAATCGGTCCCGTTGAAAAGTTGAATCCAGCTTTCTTCCATTTCGCTGCTTTTTTTCTGATTGCAGGATACCAGTAAAAGTGTTATTGCAACGACACTTATTAATAACCATACTTTTTTCATAAAAATTCTATTATTTGTTATTTTTCTTTTTGAAATATTCATCGGCAAATTTAATGAACTGCCTCCAGTCGAACAAATTCATGTTATGAACACCGTCGCGATTATGAAATCCGAGCGGTAACTGAATTACCTGCTCATTATTGGGAGGCATGTTATCGGGTAAATTTGGCTTGAAGTTAAATAACTCGAAAACCGGTTGTGCAGCAACAAGCGCGAGATATTGTCCTTTAGGATCGGCCCACGAATCATCGGCTGCGCTGGCCACGTAAACAGCTCGGGGAGCCATTAATGCCAGTAACATGTGTTGGTCGATGGGCAGATTGTGTTCGTTATTGGCATATTCGGCGTATTTGGGCACAAACCAATGCGGAAAATTGCGTGTAATGACTTCTACCGTTTCGCCGAAATTTCTGCGGGAAATCTTTGCACCCGAATTCCCCGATTCATTCGATATGGTAATGGCTATCCGCTCGTCTTGTGCTCCGCACCAAAGGGCGGCTTTACCTCCGCGTGAATGACCGACAACTATTGTTTTTTTAGCATCGATGGCTTTATCGGTTTCAAAATAATCAATAATGCGGCTTACACCCCAACCCCATGCGCCTAAGGCGCGCATCCCGTTAAGTTGTGTCATTTGCTCGGGATAAAGTTTAGTGAGAATTTGATTTACATAATTGGTTTTGTGGTCGGGCGCCACATCTTTTACATCAAATCCGGCAATGGCATAACCTGAATTGATTACTTTTTCGGCAGGCCAAAACTCATTTTCGGGACTTGCATTCATTGTTTCCCCTCCCCGATGATTAATGGTAACGAAAGTAGGAACCGGTTTTTTACGTTGTTTGGGATAAACAGGTCAGTTAGAATGGTAATGATTTTTTTGTTCCGAATAACGTAAATAGCCAGTTTCTTGTAAGTAGCTTTTCCGTTCAGCGCTTTTTTGTTTTGTTCCAGTACTTTATATTCGATCTTATCGAAATCTTTAGGCACTTGCCCGTAAACATTATCTTCGAAAAGTCTCAGAATTTCAGGGTGGCGAATTGTGTTCCATTTTTCTGTGGAATTGACTTCTTTACCATTTTGAGCTTTTAAAAGTTCCGGTAATACGTAAGTGCCGACTTTACTTTCATCGGTGTTTTGAGCAAATAGTGTTGTTGTGAACGTAAACAACAGAATGTAAAATATCTGTCTTTTAATTGTCATGGAATTTGATGAGTGATAATACAAAGATAAAAAATGTTTAAGCAACTTACACCAAGTCAAGAGTTTCGAGTATTGAATTTTGGATTTAAACCGCTTATTCATAAGAATTTACAAAATACGATATATGTCATTATTGATACGACACTAATTTGGTTTCGAGAAAAACGATTCAATCGCCTCAATGGAAGTGTCTTTGAGGATTACTTTTTTATCTTTATCCAGCAAATAAAGTGTCGGAATTGCTTTGACATCGTACAATTTCTGTTTGGTAATTACCATTCCTTTGTCGTAAGAATGAACCCAGTTTGAAGGCATTTGCGATAAATACGATGTCCATTCGTCGATATCTGCATCGGGATAAACCGTTAAAATGGTGATCATCCTGCGGGTGGGTGAGTTCATTGAAAAAGCCCGATTAATAGCTACCGATTTTGTCAGGGCATTGGTAACAGCGGTGCAAGTAGAACATTCTGGATTGGAGAACATCAGCAATAGGTATTCACTTCTGATGGAATGCAACTTTTGCGTTTGTCCTGATGCCAGCGTGTAAGAAAAATCATTGGCTGTTTGTCCAACCCTGTTTTTCATAGCTAATTCTAATTGAAGTTGATATTTGGATTTATCCGTATCGGACAAGAAATCAGATTTTACAAGCTCCTGCAAAATAAGGATGTAAAACTCCTCGTTTCGAAAGGGGGAATTAGCGCCATAGAAATATTTATCGAAAAGAGAGCCAAAGTAAACATACATAGCGTTGTTCGCTTCGGCTTTCTTCAACGTGTAGTTGAGTGATTCTTTCGCTTTTTCTAAAGGAACATAAGAAAGAATATTGATGTAATCCACAAAAGCTTGTTCGGTAATTTCGGGACGCTGAGTCAGTTTTTCGTCAGTAAAGTCAAACCTGTCCCAATAATGCATCACCAGATAGACGGCACGTGCTTCGGAATTAGTAATTTCTGCCGGAATATCGGGTAATACAAACGTATCGGGAACGATAATTTGTGTTCGTATTGGCGAATCTTCCTCGGAAACATCTGATTGTGCTTTCTTGCTCGACGAACAAGAGAAAACTATCACTAAAGCAACAACAGTAAAAAATAAATATAAAGAATATCGGTTCATAACAGTATGGCTTTGAATAATGGCTGTCCGCACTTCTTTAAGAGGGAT
>MVZJ01000194.1 GCA_002069095.1 Bacteroidetes bacterium ADurb.BinA174
CCCACTTGCACGCCTTCGGCGCCGAGAGCAAATGCGGCAGCCATACCGCTTCCGGTAGCGATTCCGCCGGCAGCGATAAGCGGCAAATCTATTGCTTTTCTCACTTGCGGAATAAGTGCGAGCGTGGTGGTCTCTTCGCGACCGTTGTGTCCGCCCGCTTCAAAGCCTTCGGCTACAATAGCATCTACACCCGCTTCAACACATTTCAGAGCGAATTTCGAACTCGATACCACATGTGCAACCGTAATCCCTTCGGCTTGCAATCTCGAAGTCCACGTTTTAGGATTTCCTGCCGATGTAAACACGATTGGAACATGCTCATCGATAATAATTTGCATTATCTCATCGATTTGCGGATACATCAGCGGAATATTCACACCAAAAGGTTTGTCGGTTGCCGATTTGCACTTTTGGATATGCTCGCACAACACTTCGGGATACATCGAGCCTGCGCCAAGCAAGCCCAATCCGCCTGCATTGCTCACGGCAGAAGCCAATCGCCAGCCACTGCACCACACCATTCCACCTTGAATAATGGGATATTTAATATTGAATAGTTGAGTAATTCTGTTTGTTTTCATAATTCACCACAAAGGTAATTTTTTTTCAAAACCTTATCAAGAAAAGTTTTTAGAACTTTTTTGTTTAATTTTATTTTATTAGTTTTGCATGTCTAACTTACAATTATAGTAGCGTAAATCTCTTTTTCGGTTGATTATGAACGTATTGATCCTTGGCTCGGGTGGCCGTGAACATGCTTTTGCCTGGCGTATGCGTATCAGCAAGCACCTCAACAACTTGTTCATCGCTCCCGGAAACGCTGGAACTGCCATGTTAGGAACGAACATACCTATCTCCCCCACAGACTTTCAGGCGCTAAAATCGTTTTGCCTGAACAACGATGTGGATATGATTGTTGTTGGACCGGAAGTTCCGCTTGTAAGGGGTGTTTACGATTTTTTCAGGGACGATGAAGACATTTGCCATATTGCCGTTATCGGCCCTTCTCAAGAAGGCGCTCAGTTGGAAGGAAGTAAGGATTTTGCGAAAGGATTTATGAGCCGGCACAATATCCCCACGGCACAATATAAAACCATTAAACTGGGAAATATTGAGGATGGAAACCGGTTTCTGGAATCGCTCCAACCGCCTTACGTGCTTAAGGCCGACGGATTGGCTGCCGGAAAAGGAGTACTTATTATCAATGATATAAACGAAGCCAAACGTTTGCTTTGGGAAATGTTGAACGGAATGTTCGGCGTAGCCAGCAACAAGGTGGTTATCGAAGAGTTTTTAAAAGGGATTGAATGTTCGGTTTTTGTGCTTACCGACGGGAAGTCTTATAAAATCCTGCCTGTTGCCAAAGACTACAAACGCATTGGCGAAGGAGATACCGGCTTGAATACCGGTGGTATGGGCGCTGTTTCGCCCGTTTCGTTTGTCGATGCGGAATTTATGGAAAAGGTGGAAAGGCAGATTGTTTTGCCAACAGTTAACGGAATTAGAAAAGAAAAAATCGATTACAAAGGCTTTATTTTTCTGGGACTAATAAATGTGGATGGTGAGCCGAAAGTGATAGAGTATAACGTGAGAATGGGCGATCCTGAAACGGAAGTAGTGTTGCCGTTGGTGAAATCGGATTTGCTTGACTTATTTATCGGGGTTTTTACCGAAACGCTCGAAAGCAAAACACTGGAAATTGATGACCGGTTTGCCGCAACCGTTATGATGGTTTCAGGCGGGTATCCGGGAAATTACGAAAAAGGGAAAGTTATTTCCGGAATAAAACAAATAAAAGATTCTATCGTTTTTCACGCAGGAACCCTGTTGAATGACGATAATGTTGTTACATCGGGAGGACGGGTGTTGGCCGTAACTTCTTACGGGCAAACCATGAATGATGCGTTGGAAAATTCATACAAAAATATTGAAAAAATTTCCTTCGAAAACAGTTATTACCGCAGAGACATTGGCTTTGATTTAAGATAAAATTATGAATACAAAAATGGAGCGAAACTACAAATCTTACTTTGTTGAATCGCGTTTTATTTCTATAGTAATTTCAATAGTAGTTATTGTATTTCGGTTACTACTGTTTTTGCGAAAAGGGTTGCCCGATTTTCAAATTAAAGATACCGGTTTCATTTGGTCACGCATTGAGCCGCATTTCATTCATAATCCGGTTTTGTCGGTTTTACTAAGTACGATTTTCATTTTTATCGTTTCATACCTTATTTCCGAACTGAATATCCGATACGGTGTTATTCGCAGAAGAACGTCAATGCCGTTTTATTTACCGCTCATTTTCTTTAGTGTTCATCCGTTTTATCTAAAAATGACTCCCGATTTCATAGCGCTCATTTTTATTCTCTGGTCGTTGTTTCCTTTATTGGCATCGTATCAATATCATCGTTCACACAAGTTTGCTTTTCAATTTGGCGTGCTCATTACCATTGCCGGAGTTTTTCAAATTTACGCCTTGCTGCTTTTGCCGATGTGGTTAATAGGATTGTCAACATTAAACGGATTGAGTTTTCGTTCGTTTTTGGCGACGCTTTTCGGTGTGTTGATGGTATTTTGGATTATTTTCGCTCTATACGTTTTTGGCGACAACATAATTGGTTTTATTATACCGTTTATGCATTTTATCAATATTTATGATTTTACACAAGCGCTTAATTTTTCCGTTCCGCAATGGGGATTTATTGTAATGATTACTCTTTTTATTGTCGTTTTGTTTATTACTGACAGTATGCAAATTGCCAGAGACCGTAGTTTTACCAAAAAAACGCTGTTTTTCTGTATTTTTGTAATTATTGTTGCGTTTCTTCTTCAAATCTTATATTTCACCCAAACGCTGTTTTGGTTTTACGTTGTATTGCCGTTCCTTGCCATAGTGGTTGCCCATTATTATACCAATACCACTTCTAAAACCGATATTGTGTTGTTCTATCTGTTATTAACATCCTTAGGCTGTTATTATGGTTTGAACCTTTTTACAGATTTATCTCCTTTTTAGCAACAAAAATGCCTATTTTTTTGTTTTACAATAAAAAATGAGACGGCTATGAAACAATCAGCATTGCATTTAATTATCGTGCTGTCTGTTGCTTTTGGACTGACAGCATGCGGCACAACTCAAACTGCAGCCAAAAAAGAAGCTGTGGCTAACGAAGTGAACCAGAGAGTTAACGATTTCGACTTTACTTTTAAAGCTACTTACGCTTACCCTACCGGTTTCCGGTCTATTTACCTTTCGCCTTTTTACGATGTAAAAGTGAATCCCGATACGATTCGTTCATATTTGCCGTATTACGGGCGAGCATACGTGGCTTCGATGGATCCCAGCGAAGGAGGAATAAAATTCACCAGTACAGATTTCGATTATCAGGTAGTGCCGGGCAGAAAAAAAGGGAACTGGCTGGTGAATATCCGAACACGAGATACGGGACGCGAAATATTTTTGTATTTCGA
>MVZJ01000195.1 GCA_002069095.1 Bacteroidetes bacterium ADurb.BinA174
TGATTTGGATTACGAAAAGGTATTGAGTTTGAAGAAAAGATATACGGAACAACTTTTTGAGCAGGAAAAAGATAAAATTCTGGCATCGGAAGAGTATCGCTCGTTTTACGAAAAAAACCGGTTTTGGCTTTTCTCATACACCACATATTGCTATTTGCGCGACAAATTGGGTACGGCACAATTTGCTGATTGGGGCGAATTTTCTGTTTACAACGAGAAAAAATTACAGCAACTTATCGAAAGCGAACCCGATGCAAAAAACATTACCGATTACCATTCTTTTGTTCAATACTTGCTTGACAAGCAATTGAACGAAGTTCAGAAATATGCTCATAGCAAGGGTGTTGCCCTGAAAGGTGATATTCCTATCGGAATTAATCGCAACAGCATCGATGCCTGGACAACTGCTCATCTCTTCAACATGGATACACAAACTGGCGCGCCGCCCGATGATTTTTCCTTTTTCGGCCAGAATTGGGGATTTCCCACTTACAATTGGTTCGCGATAGAGCAGGAAGGCTACACCTGGTGGAAAAACCGGTTCCGCAAAATGGCAGATTATTTCGATGCTTACCGCATTGATCATATTTTAGGATTTTTCCGCATTTGGGAAATACCCATGCATTCCGTTCAGGGATTGTTGGGACATTTCAGCCCGGCACTGCCCTATTGGGCAGAAGAACTAAACATGGCCGGAATTCCGTTCGATGAAGAGCGAATGGTAAAACCCTTTATTCACGAAACATTTTTACCGGAAATATTCGAAGAATATACGTCCGATGTGATAAAAAATTATCTCGATGTTTCGGGTTGGCAACGCTTCAATCTGAAAAAAGAATTTGATACGCAACGGAAAATCCAGCAATACTTCTCCGATAAAACCGATGAAAAAAGCTTAAAAATCCGCGATGGATTATATGCTCTGTGCAACGAAGTATTGTTTGTGAGAGATCGCGCAAATCACAATCGGTTTCACCCGCGGATTACGGCACAATATAGTTATTCTTACCGCTATCTTGACGATAATGTGAAAAGTGTATTCAATCGGCTTTACGATGATTTTTTTTATTGCCGTCATAATTATTATTGGCGTGAGCAGGCAACGAAAAAACTGCCTGCACTTATTTCTTCTACTTCGATGTTAGTTTGCGGGGAAGATTTGGGAATGGTTCCGGATTGTGTGCATTCGGTAATGGACGAGTTGCAAATCTTGAGTCTGGAAATTCAGCGGATGCCGAAAAATTCAAATGTATCGTTTTCCGATCTCGATGCATTACCATACTTTTCGGTAGCTACCACGTCAACTCACGACATGTCGCCGATAAGGCTTTGGTGGATGGAAAATAAGGAAATTATCCAAAAATATTACAACGAAATCCTTCATCGTGAATGTGAAGCTCCGGATGAATGTTCGCCCGAATTATGTCGCCAGATTGTGCAGAAACATCTTGATTCATCAGCGATGTGGGTGATTTTACCTTGGCAGGATTGGATGTCGGTTTCGGGAGAGCTTTCTCGCGAGAATCCCGCTGAAGAACGGATAAATGTTCCGGCAAATCCCGAACATTACTGGCGATACCGGATGCATATTTCGTTAGACGACTTGTTGAAGCAGGGAGAATTTAACGCAGAGATAAAATCGATGGCGGAAAGATAAAATAAAACCTAAAAGTCTTGACTTGCATTATTCACGCTTTTAGCTTTATGTGGATGCAAGGTGCGAACTTCGCCGAAATAGTTAGTGGAGTAAATTGTGAATTCGAAATTATTTCAACATGTTATCCCCAAAACTCAACGGCAGTAAATCTTTAATGCTGTTAACGGCATAAACTCCTTCTTTGCTGTACATCAATATTCTCATGGGAGTTTTGTGCCGGTTTTCCACTTCCAAAAGTACTTGCCGACAGGCGCCGCAAGGCGTTATTACATCTTTGGTAAATTTCCCGTTATTGTAGGCTGCAATGGCTATGGCAACGATTTTTTCGTCGGGATAATTGGCGTTTGCAAAGAAAATAGCTGTACGTTCGGCGCATAATCCCGATGGATATGCAGCATTTTCTTGATTGTTACCGGTTATGATTTTTCCATTTTCAAGCAGTAGGGCTGCTCCGACCTTGAAATTCGAATAACGTGCATACGCGTTTTTTGTGGCTCGTTTTGCTTCCTCAATTAGTTTTTTTTCCGTTTCGGTACATTCATCTAAAAGATAAACGCTTATCTTTGTGGTTAAATTTATTTCTTTCATTTTATTTGATTGAAATAGGATAAATTACTTTCTTTAATGAGTTTTCATTGCAAATATAGATATATTTCAGTTCTTTCGCTCTTTTTGATTTGTTTATTTGTTCCAAATTCAGCTTTGGGGCAAAGCCGGTTGAAAGTTTACGAAGATTACATTGATAAGTACTCCGGTATTGCGGTCAAACACATGAATGATTATAAAATTCCGGCGTCTATCAAACTCGCACAGGGAATTTTGGAATCGGGAGCGGGAATGAGCGATTTGGCACGGCGTTCCAATAATCATTTTGGGATAAAATGTCATCGCGACTGGCGTGGAGAATCGGTTTATGCTGCCGATGATACGCCAAACGATTGTTTTCGGAAATACCGCCGCGTGGAAGATTCCTACGACGACCATTCGGAATTTTTGACGACCGGAAGCCGATACCGTGAGTTGTTCAACTTGTCGATTACTGATTACAAAAGTTGGGCGCGCGGATTGCAGAAAACAGGATACGCTACCGACAGGGCTTATGCCAACAAACTCATTAAACTGATTGAAGATTACGAACTGTATCGGTTCGATAACAAGAATTATCGACGTGGTGTTACCCGTCGACAACGTGAACAGGCTAAAAAACAGGAAATTGCGCAAGCAAACTGGACGCACCAACCGTACAAAACTCACGGATTGGTTTATGTGATTGCCGTAAACGGCGACACTTTCGCGGGAATCGCCAACGAATTCGGCTTCAAGGAAAAAGACTTGCTAAAATTCAACGAAGTTTCCGAAGGTTTTCCGTTGAGCGAAGGTGATATCGTTTATTTTCAAAAGAAAAAACCGAGAGCCGACCAACCTTATTACGAACACGTGGTGCAAATAGGTGAATCCATGTATAGCATTTCGCAGAAATATGGCATTCAGCTTCGAAATTTATATCGATTAAACAAAAAAAGTTACGAGTATGTCCCCGAGGAAGGCGATGTGCTTAAGATCAGATAATTAAAAATCAAAATTTATGAAAAAAGTATTTTTACTCGTTATTGCATTTGTTACCGTGGCAACATTTGTTTATTCTCAGACAACCGAAGACACTGTAAAAGTAGAACCTAAATGGAAATTAGACGGTGTTACAGGTATTAATTTTTCGCAAACATCGCTTAAAAACTGGGCGGGTGGAGGCGAAAATTCGCTTGCCGGAAACGCTTATCTTAATGGAACTTTACTTTATAAATCTGGGAAA
>MVZJ01000196.1 GCA_002069095.1 Bacteroidetes bacterium ADurb.BinA174
TAGTGCTTTTTTATCTTTAATTGCGATGAATAATGTGGGATAAACAATACAGTCGCAATTAAGAAGTCGCGCTTGTTTGTTATTATTGGAATTTACTCATCTTTTAAATCCTTTATTTCTTCCAAACTGTCCTGTATTTTTCTGAATGTTTTTTTGAGCTCTTTTTTTGAATACCAAGTTACAATGATGGCAATTATAAAAACACTTGCGAAAAATGCCCATAGAGCCAAACCTACTTTCAACTTTGTGTAATATAAAAAGCCAAGAGTAAAAAACAGTGGAATGAGAATATATATTGCAGTGAAATACTCCCATTTGATTAAAATTTTATATTTGTTTACATAGAAGATGTTATCTCTGATGGTGTTGGATAAGTCAATTTTCATTAAAACCGAAACTTTATAAACTTCTAAAATAGCGCCTAAAATAGCGGTAATGAGTATTGTCCACGACAGTAATTTTATGGAAATAAAATCGGCTCTGAACGTGTAAATAATATATGGTATTATCAAAAACATTATTATTACACCTATAATTTCTCCTCTTAATAATTTTTGAACGGATTTTTCGAGTTTGCTTTCCGTTATTTCCAAAATAATCCGTTCATTCAGCGACCTGTTTTCTTTTAATCTATTGTCTAACGTTGACCACGTTTTTTTTAATTCTTCAAGTTCCATAATGTTACGAGTTTAATAATTTGACATCTCTTTCAGTTTTTGTTTTGCACGTTTCAGTTTTGTGGCCACATTACTTAACGTTATTCCTGTAATTTCAGCTATTTCTTGATACGATTTTTCTTCCAACCAAAGTAAAACGATTGTTTTTTCGAGCGTTCTTAGTTTATTTATCAGCCTGTACATTTCGCGTATTTCATCGGTCAGGCTTTCGGGTTCAATCAACCATTCGGAAAGCGAACTTGCCGGAACATTACCTTTCGGGTGCTTTTTCTCCTTTCTTATTCCCGAAACACATGTGTTGATGGCAATTTTGTATATCCAAGTACTGATGCTGCTTTCATTTCGAAACTTCGGAAATCCCACCCAAAGATTGTGCACCACTTCCTGATACAAATCTGCCATAGGAAATGTTTCCGAAACGTAAAATGAGCACACTTTATAAATGAGCCGCTCGTTTTCCTGAATAATTTCAACAAACTCCTTTTCTAAGGTTTTCATTCATTTGCTTTTTATCTATTAGACGCAAAAGTTACAAAAAAATGGCAAAAGATTTCGATAATTTATGACTATACTGTAGTCCGGGGGTAGTTTCGGAATCTGAAAACATTTTACTTTTCAACAAAAAAGTCATTCTTGTATTTAATTAACACAGAATTACAGGAATTATTGCTTATTTTGCTGTTTCAATTGACTAGGTATAATTATGGGTAAAATTATTGCATTGGCAAATCAGAAAGGTGGCGTGGGAAAAACCACCACTACTATTAATTTAGCGGCATCGCTGGCTGCTTTGGAGAAAAATGTGCTTGTTGTTGATGCCGATCCACAGGCAAATGCTTCATCGGGATTGGGCATCGATATACGTACGATAAAAAATACGGTTTACGAAGGATTAATCGGTAAGTGTAAACCTGCCGATACCGTTATGGGAACGCCTTTCGAGAATATTGACATCATTCCGTCGCACATCAATTTGGTAGGAGCCGAGTTGGAAATGGTGCAAATGGATAATCGCGAAAAACGCTTGCGCGATTTGTTGAATCCGTTGAGGGATAAGTACGATTATATTCTTATCGACTGTTCACCGTCGCTTGGAATTATCACCGTAAATGCACTAACCGCATCCGATTCCATCATTATTCCCGTTCAATGCGAGTATTTTGCACTCGAAGGGTTGAGCAAGTTGCTGAATACCATCAAAATAATAAAATCGAAACTGAATACGAGACTTGAAATTGAAGGTTTTGTTCTTACGATGTACGATTCCCGTCTCCGTTTACACAATCAAATTTACGAAGAAGTGAAGAATCACTTTAAAGAATTGGTTTTCAATACGGTTATTCAACGAAACATCACATTAAGCGAATCGCAGAGCCATGCAAAACCGGCGCTTATGTACGATGCGGGATCGCGTGGCGCTATTAATCATATCCAACTGGCACAGGAAATAATCGAAAAAAATTCGTAACTTTGACGTTTATCTTTTAGATATTTGGATGTCTAAAATCTGAAAACTATCAAAAATGGCAAAAAAGAACGCACTCGGAAGAGGTTTAGACGCACTTATTACTTACAACGAAGGCGAAACGCAAGGTTCTACATCCATCAGTGAGGTGGAACTTTCGAAAATGTTTCCCAATCCCGACCAGCCGCGTCGCGTGTTCGACGAGGAATCGCTGGAAGAACTTGCTACATCCATTCGAAAAATCGGGCTTATTCAGCCGGTAACGTTGCGCCGCGAAGGCGATGATTCTTATCAGATTATTGCAGGAGAACGCCGTTACAGGGCTTCACTCATGGCAGGGTTAACTTCGATTCCCGCCTACATAAAAGCTGCCGATGACGATGAATTGATGGAAATGGCGTTAGTGGAAAACATTCAACGCGAAGACCTTAACTCTATTGAAATTGCCCTTGCGTATCAAAATTTAATTGATTCGCTTTCGCTCACCCAGGAACAACTAAGCGAAAGAGTAGGAAAAAAACGCACAACAATAACCAATTATTTGCGGTTACTGAAACTTCCTGCCGAAGTGCAAATGGGAGTGAAGAACAAAAGAATAGATATGGGACACGCACGCGCATTGGTTACGATGAACGACCCGGTAGCACAACTTTCGCTGTACAATCTTATTCTGGAAGATGGTTTATCGGTTAGGCGCGTGGAAACCATCGTGCGCGAATATGCCGAAGGAAAACCGCTTGTAAAAAAAACAGCAGGAAAAGAAGATAAAAAACAGAGTAAAAACCCGAGAAAAGCAATTGTCGATGATTTTGATGCACTGAAACAACACTTATCCAATTATTTCAAAGCCGATGTTCAATTTAGTTACAACAAAAGCGGGAAAGGAAAAATTACCATCCCGTTCTCGTCTGCCGAAGACCTGGAGCGAATTATCGGTATGTTTGACACAATGAAGAAGTAACATTTATGCTGAAACATCGGAACATTGTTTGTCTATTGCTCGTAAGTGTCGCCTTTCAATTAACGGCGCAGCAAAACACGGTTCCACAGCAACCCGATACGATAAAAGTAAAGGCAGATTCAACCGTTGTATTGCAAGCGGATTCGGTTAAGATTGAGGCGGATAACATAATAATATCGCAACTGCCCGATTCCATTACAGTGAGAACACCGCAAGGCGTGGTTTTAGAAAAGAAAATTTTTAAGCCCGATCCGAAAAAAGCGGTTATTTACTCAGCTATTTTCCCCGGATTGGGACAGATATACAATCGGAAATACTGGAAATTACCCATACCTTACGGTGGATTTGTTGGACT
>MVZJ01000197.1 GCA_002069095.1 Bacteroidetes bacterium ADurb.BinA174
AATGAAGGAGAATGGCTATTCGCTGTTGGAGGAAAAGGTGTCTGGGCTGATTTTAACAATAACGGCCGATTCGATGACGGCGAAGAAATGAATGGTTTTTTTTTACAATCTATCCAATCGCAAACCTTGGAGATTTATGGAAATACAATAACATCTTTAAGTTGTTCCAATAACAATCTAACTTCAATTGATATAAGCCATTGTCCGCATTTAGAGAGACTTCAATGTGCTTATAATCAATTAACAAGTATAAACGTTACAAAAAATCCTAATTTAAGTATTCTTATTTGCATTGACAACCAATTAACAAGCTTGGATGTTACGAAAAATCCAAAATTGGAGTTACTTCTTTGTGAAGTCAATCAGTTATCAAATCTGGATGTTACGAAAAATCCTAATTTGAGGACCCTTTGGTGTGGTCTTAATCAATTAACAAGTCTCAATTTTGCTCAAAACACAAAATTGGAAGCATTAGTTTGTGATGACAACCAATTGATAAGTCTGGATATTACCAACAACCCATATCTTAAAACTTGTATGTGTTCAATTAATCAATTAACAGAACTCAATGTAACCCAAAATAAAGAATTACAAATAATTAGATGCGGAGAGAATAAATTAACAAGTCTGGATATTACAAATAATCCAAGGTTGAGGTCTCTTCAGTGTGATAACAACCAATTAACAAGCTTGGATATTACAAAAAATCCAAATTTAGAATTACTTAATTGTAATAACAACCAATTAACAAATTTGGATATTACGAAAAATCCAAAATTAGTCAGTTTGTTTTTTTTCTGCAATCGAATTAAGGGCCAGGATATGACCGATTTAGTTAACTCTTTACCTTCAGTAAGATTTGGCGATTTTTGTCCCATTGATACAAAAAGTAGCAGGGAAGGAAATATCTGTACCCGTGAACAGGTTAATCAAGTTAAATCCAAAGGGTGGACAGTTTTGGATTGGAACGGTTCTAAATATGGAGAATTCGCAATTGACTACGAAGGAAGCTGAGAGGCAATGAACAATTTGTAATTAGTAATTAGTAATTAACAATTAATAATTATGGCCATATTTTATAACAAAGTACAGCGGAAGAACCCGTCGGAACCGACGGAGCCCGCCAAGTGGTATCCGGCATTGCGCCGCATCAATCAATTGAAAGAAAAGCAAGTGGCAATGGAAATTGCCGACGAAACCACCCTCAACCCCAAGGAAGCCGAAATGGCGCTTTCGCAATTCAAGAAAGTGCTTATCCGCGCCCTGTTGGGCGGACAAAGCGTGCAATTGGGCGATTGGGGAACATTCTATCTTACCCTATCGAGCGAAGGCTCCGCCACCGAAGCCGAAGTTACTTCCGCCAAGGTAAAGAAAATCAACATCCGTTTCCAACCCGGCAAAGAACTAAAAGAAGCCATCGACAAAGCCGAATTTCTGGAAGCCGCTACATTGAGCAAGTAACACTTATTTTAACGTGAATATGATGTAAGGATTGTTTGTTTTAAATGATTATCGTATGTTCTTCCTAATGCGATCATTAGTTGCCACGGCTTTCAGAGGCTGTGGCAATCGATTCGATAATGTAGGCAAAGAATACGATAATCATTATATTTTATGTTGTATTATGTAAAAGGTTGATGAATAATAAGGTCTCTTTTTATTGTTACTTGGTGCTACTAAGATACTTAGTAGAAAGTGAATAGCGCCGTTTCACAAACCTTATTAGCTTATTTTTAATTACCTGTAAAATTTTTATATCGAACTCACATTATTTTACGAGTTGCCCAACTTGGCACTTCGAGTTGCCCGACCCGGTAAATCGGGTTGCCCAACTTAACTGAATGAGTTGCCCAACTCAATACTACGGATTGCCCAATTTGGAACAATAAACTAACGAACTTAATAAAACAGTTAACGGTTTTCTTTTTATATTCTCTTTTAAAAGGCTGTCTTATGTTAACATGAGCCGGCCTTTTTTTCGGGTTTGCCCAAGTGCTTTTGCCGAAATCCATCAAATTTAAAACAACCTTTTTGCCGAAATCCATCAAATTTATGCAACAGATGGCAACTTTTACTCTCTAAACCTCAAAAACAGACAGTATTCTTTGTCTGTACGAAAAAAGCAGGTAGGAACTTCAAAAAATTTTAAATTTTGATGCTAAAAAAATTAATGTGCAGATTTTTAGTAAAAAAAAGGCTCAAACAAGAAAAGCGTCTTATCTTTGCACCACGAAAACTATATTCTCTCTATGATTTTTAAGCCTTACGACGTTACTTACTCACCGTTTCGCAGTTTCACCCGCGAAGAATGGAGCGTGCTCGAAGACCACCCCGAATTTCCGATTGCCGATATCGATTTAACGCAGTTGCAAGCGCTCAACGAGCCGCTTACGATGGAGGAGATGGAGGAAATTTACATTCCGCTCATCCGTTTGCTACAAATTCATATCACGCACTACCGCAATTTACACAACGAACGGGAAGAGTTTTTCAAGAATACGAGCCAGACAATTCCGTACATCATCGGTATTGCCGGCAGTGTGGCTGTTGGGAAAAGCACCACGGCACGGGTTTTACAAAAATTATTGTCGATGCTTCCCGAAAAGCCGAAAGTAGAGCTTATCACTACCGACGGGTTCTTATACCCAAATGCAGAACTCGAAAAACGGGGAATTTTAAACAGAAAAGGATTTCCCGAAAGTTACGATGCCAAAAGCCTACTGGCGTTTCTGGCGGGAGCAAAATCGGGTCGCGAAACATTGGAAGCGCCGGTTTATTCACATTTGTATTACGATATTATTCCCAATGAAATTCAACAAATTCAGAAACCCAATATTCTTATTGTGGAAGGAATTAATGTTTTACAGGTAACGTTGGACAAAAAGCCCCGCCGTCGGGTTTTCGTTTCCGATTTTTTCGATTTCTCCATTTATGTGGATGCGGCAGAAAAAGATATTCGCCAATGGTATTTAGATCGTTTCAAGACACTTCAAAAAACCGCTTTCTCCAATCCTGAATCGTATTTCCATCAATATGCATCGTATAACGAAGAAGATTTAATGAAATTCGCCGTCGAAGTGTGGGAAGAAATAAATCTGGTAAATCTGGAGCAAAATATTTTACCCACCCGTTTTCGCGCCGATCTAATTTTGGAAAAAGGCGAGAATCATTTTGTAAGAGGCGTGAGAATAAGGAAAATATGATGTCGATGGAGCAGGAAAATCGGGAACCGGCTTCTCCCGAAATTCAACGGGAATTAACTCCCAACAAAACAAAAAAAACGATAAAAGGCTGGGTAAGATTGTTGATTCTTATTCTGCCCTATATTTTTATCGTTGGCATTTTTGAAATTATCGGCGGTTATGTAGCCGGATATTCTTTTTACGATCTTACTGATATTCAATCGCTGCGCGATTTAAATATCCTG
>MVZJ01000198.1 GCA_002069095.1 Bacteroidetes bacterium ADurb.BinA174
CAATAAACCATTAACAAATTTATTTATCAAAACACTTGTCGGCAGGTTAAAGCTTTTGGTAAGTTGTAGGGTTCGTTTCAGGTCGTGAACACCCGATACGGAAGGCTCAGTTATCACAAGTACCGCATCAACTCCCGTTATGGTACTGATTGCAGAGCAGCCAATTCCCGGCGGTCCGTCAATAATAATATGTTCTATATCGGACTTTTCCGCTATCTCTTTTGCTTTTTCGCGGACTTTACTTACCAATTTACCGCTATTTTCTTCACCCGGTGCAAGTCGTCCATAAACCATTCTGCCGTTTTTGAATTGTCCGGCATAGTAGCGACTTCTGTCTTCCTCTTCAATAGTAATGGCATCTTGCGGACAGATGCGAGCACACAAAAGGCAACCTTCGCAAAGTGTTTCAATAATGGAAACTCCATCGGCATTCTCCTCAATAGCATCGAAACGGCAGTAATCCACACAAATACCACAATCTATACATTTATCTTTATCGAGTACTGCCTTTTGTCCCGAAACAAAAACATGCTCCTCATCACAAACGGGATTGAAAAGCAGGTAGAGATTTGCTGCATCCACATCGCAATCTGCCAAAACTACTTCTTTCTGAAGGGTGGCAAATGCCGCGCTGATACTGCTTTTTCCTGTTCCGCCTTTTCCGCTGATTATCGCTAATTCCATAGTTATTTAGTCTTTACTTTTTGAAAATCCTCTTTTATGCATCGGTATAACTGACTGAATTTTTCACGCCATTCGCTGCTCAAATTCGTAATCATCTCGCCTTTAGAGTATGCAACGGCAATTTCTCTATCGAATGGCACGCTCATAAGCAAAGGAATATTTTCCTGTTTCAGATAGTTAAGTGCCTCATCCGTTCCCAAATCTGCCCGATTAATAATAACTCCGCATGGAATATCCATCTCTCTCAAAATCTCCACCGATTGCTTTAAGTCGCTAAGTCCGAAAGGTGTAGGCTCCGTAACTAATACCACGTAATCGGCTTTGTAAACCGTTTGAATAAAGGGACAGCCCGTTCCGGGTGGCGAATCGAGCAAAACCAAATCGAAATTTTCGGCTGCCTTAATCGATTCCTTAATAATCTGAATCGACACATGAACTCCGACTTCCATTTTTCCTTCAATCAGCTCATTGCCGTTTGGAAATTTATATCGATTGATTTTTCCCAACAGGTCATCTTTTTCGGTTATTGCTCCATATTCGCAGGCAACGGAACAAGCACCGCAACCATGGCAAAGCTCTTCCAAAACTTCGATAGTTTGCGGTTCTTCAAGGAAAAAGATAGCGTTGAAGTTACAATATTCATCGCATTTGCCACAGTAGGTGCATTTCGACTTGTCGATAACAGGAATTTTCTGAGTCACTGCCTGAGTACTTTGCAATACTCCCTCTCGCAGAAACTCCCTGTCGTTGGGTGCCTCCGCGTCACAATCCACCAAAGCCATATTCAACCCACTATTTTGCAGTGAGTTGAATAGGTTGGTCGAAATAAAAGTTTTACCTGTGCCGCCTTTACCGCTAGCAATGGCTATGGTGGTTCTCGTCATGGTTGCAATAGTTGGCGCTCAAAGCAAGTTCTCCTGCTAAAAATTCATTTACAATCTCCTCCTCGCTTTTCACCGGCGCACCGGCAAATACGTTGATACCTTGCTCATTGAAAAGGTCGATAGCCCGTTGACCGATACCGCCTGCAATTACATCAGTTACACCAAGTGATGCAACCCATCTCGGATATACACCGGGTTTGTGCTCGGGCGGAATCTGTTTTGTTATCTCTACAATTTTTTTGTCCTCTACGGCAACAATCGCGAAATATTGGCAATGTCCAAAATGAGTAGATAGTTGCCCGTTTTCCATCGGGATAGCAATTTTTTGTTTCATATTTTTCTTATTTTGAAATTTATTCTGAAAAACCTCTTCTTCGTCTGCCTTGACCTTGTACTGAGCGACCTCTGCCACGTCCAAAACCGCGACCTTGACCTTGTCCATCGTTGTCTTGAAATCCACGACGACATCCTCTCATACCGAAGCCTCTTCCGCCTCTATCTACGTTTTCATTTACTTGTTGTTCTGCAGAACTATTGTTTTCACCGTAATTGGTGCATTTGCCCATTTTTCGTCCTGTCATTGGACCTTCTCCCATGGGACCTTGTTGATTAAATCTTGGCATAATATTTCTCCTTTTTTATCGATGTCTAATAAGCATCCAACTGCTGCGTAGCATTTGGCACTTCTTAAACACCTTGCTTGTTATTAAATAATAATTTATTCTATTCCAACTCCTTAATAACTTCCGAAATAGTTTTATCTTTCTCATTAACCATTTCGATTTGAAGCTTTTCTAACATAGCTTCCGCTTTCCCGCCAAATTCGGGTGCCACTACTTTTTTAACACCTTTCGATGCAACGAATTTCACCGCTGCCGGACCTGCTCCTTCGGGTGAATCCTTCGCCGGATTTGGAAAAAACTCTGTTGTTTTGCTATCGGTATCGTGGATGGCAAAATAGGCACAACGCCCGAAACGACTATCTATTCGTGCGTCTAAACTCTCTTTTTCTGATACAATTGCGATTTTCATATAATTATTTTTTTATGTTAATATTCAATGATTTACCTTATATTACCTATACTAATATTATTTTATACCACATAGATACATAGAAAATATAGTTTGTTACGACACAAGTATTACATAGAAAACTGGTTTTACACATAGTAGCTATGCTACTATAACTATTGTCTAACAATGGCGTGGTAACTAATAAATAGATTAATTGAAATATCTGACTTGTTTTTTTATCCTACTATTAATTCTTCGTGTTAAATTTCTAATTCATATCCAACATAAAATTGTGTAATCTGCTCACCCAAAATGTTTTTTAACTGATTAAAAGTTGTATCTCCCGTACAATGTCCTGTTACAAAAAGAGTTTCAGGGAAACGGCTTTTTAGCGTTTGTCCCAATTTCTTAATCTCTTCTTCAGTTTCATACTGCATACCATTTTGACTATCTAACAAATGAAATCCGCCCATCACGGCGGATATTTGTCCGTCTTGTTCGGCTGTTGCGCTTTCCAAAATATTCAGCAAACCGCTATGTCCGCAACCCGTAAAGACAAATTTTCGCTCTTTCCCGAATGTAATAATCACTTCGTGGTCGAAATCGTCATTGACCAATTCATCGCCGATATTTTTAAAAAGCAGACGATTAGCTTTCGGCATTGGGTGATTTTTGATTTGAGGGATAAAAACAGCAATATCCTCTTCAAATTGTGCTTTTTCATCCACAGTAATCAGTCTTTCTTTTAGCGTATCAAAGTCAAAGTCGATACTTATTTTTCTGAAACTGTTTCTCGATGAAAAATATTCCCGATTTAATATTCGGGATGAG
>MVZJ01000199.1 GCA_002069095.1 Bacteroidetes bacterium ADurb.BinA174
CCGCCGATGCCGTAAAAATAGGTGGCGGAATGGGAAATATCGCCCGAATGCCCAACAGCGAAGGTTTTGAAAAAGAAAACACCAAAAGCTCGGAAACAGCAATCGATAAAGAAAGTACAATTCCTTCAATTGTTTACAAACCCGAAATAAGCGGTTATCCGCGTTACACCGAAGGTGCCCGCTATTGGATGCAATGGGCAGGCGTCCCCGATTCGGTTTACAACCGTACCGAAAGTAAAAATGATTATACCGACGATTATGCAAGTCGTGGAGTGTGGGTAAACTGGCTTTCGGGCGGTTCATCGGTTTTGCCGAAAACCTACGGATTGAATATTCCCATAGATTTGGCGTTAGCTTTTCACACCGATGCAGGTACGTTTTGGGGTGACACCATTGTAGGGACGCTCGGCATTTACATGACACACCACAACGACGAAAAGTTTGAGAATGGCGGTTCGCGTTGGGCTTCACGAGACCTTACCGAGCTGATTATGGATGAAATCACAAACGATATTCGTAGAGATTTTGAACCCGATTGGACTCGCCGTCATCTTTGGAATCGTTCGTACGCCGAAGCGCGTATTCCCAATGTTCCGACCATGTTGTTAGAACTGCTATCGCACCAAAACTTCGCCGATATGCGCTACGGACTTGACCCGACTTTCCGCTTCGCGGTAAGCAGAGCAATTTATAAAGGGATTTTGAAGTTCATAGCAACACAATATAATCGCGATTATGTGGTTCAGCCATTGCCTGTAAAAGATTTCTCCGTTAAATTTTCAGGAGAAACGGAAGTGGAATTAAATTGGGAGCCAACACCCGATGCGGCAGAACCTTCGGCAATTCCCGACAGATACATTATTTACACACGAATCAATGACGGAGGATTTGATAATGGAGTAGTTTCAAAAACTACCAATCACAAAATCTCAATCGAAAAAGATAAAATTTACAGTTTTAAAGTGGAAGCGGTAAACGACGGAGGAAAGAGCTTTCCGTCGGAAATTCTTGCCGTGTGCAGAAAATCGGATGAGCAGGATGTCGCTCTGATTGTAAACGGATTCACGCGCATTTCGGCACCATTCAGTTTCACTTCTTCCGAAGACAGCATCGCCGGATTCGTGGGCAGTGTTGATAATGGCGTGCCCTACATTGCCGATTATCACTTTATCGGGCAACAACACGAGTTTCGTCGCGTAATTCCGTGGATGGACGACGATGCATCGGGTTTTGGCGACAGTAACGCGAATTATGAAACCACGGCAATAGCAGGAAACAGATTCGATTATCCGTTTATTCACGGACAAGCATTCGCCGATGCCGGATATTCGTTTGTTTCATGTTCCGCAAGTGCGGTGGAGAATGGCTCGGTAAATTTATCGGATTACCAATTGGTGGATTGGATTTTAGGGAAACAACGGGAGTGGAGTGTCGCACGCGGAGCAAAACCGCCAAAATTCAAAACGTTTTCCAAAACGCAGCAGCAAGCCATTACCGACTTTTGCAACAACGGCGGCAACATCATCGTGAGCGGAGCCTTTGTGGGTACAGATTTATGGGACAATCCCTTTGCAACCAAAGAAGATAAAGAGTGGGCGCAAAACACCTTGAAATATAAGTGGCGCAACAATAACGGAGCGGTAACGGGAAAAATAAAATCGGTGGCTTCGCCTTTTAAAAACATTGAAGGCAATTACGAGTATTACAACCACCTCAACAGCGAAAGCTATGTCGTTGAAAATCCCGATGCCATTGAGCCTATCGGAGATAACTCTTTTACCGTTTTCCGCTATTCGGAGAATAATTTAAGCGCGGGAACGTTTTATAAAGGAGAGAGGTATAACACGTGCATTCTCGGTTTCCCAATAGAATCGATAAAGGAACAAGAGAAACGAAATAAGTTGGTAAAAGGAATTTTGGAGGAAATGAAGTAATTGGCTTGAATTTAAAATCGACGTAGTCAAAAGCCATATTTCATCAACAATAACGCCTTTCAGGCGAAAATCAATTTTAAAAAACAAATAAACAATATACAACAATATGAAAAAAATTAATTGCTTTATCCCTTACGAGGATGCTGCGCAGGTAGCGCAAACTGTTGAAAATTTGAAAAAATCAACATTGGTTGGTAAAATTTATTTAGTGGCAACCACTGACCTTCCGGCAGTTGACGGTTGTGAAGTGCTTGTTAGCGAGAGTTTGAAATCTACGGACGCTATCAAAAAAATCGCTCAAAAAGCCGATACGGAATACACGTTGATTTACACAAAAACAACCACGCTGCAATGGGTTAACTTTTCTATTGAGCGTATGGTGGCAATAGCGGACGATTCAAGTGCAGCCATGACTTATGCCGACCACTTCAAAGAATCAAATGGAGTGCGTCAGGAAGCACCTGTAATTGATTATCAGTTTGGTGCATTGCGCGATGATTTCGATTTTGGATCCGTACTGCTTTACCGCAGTTCTGCACTAAAAGAGGCTGTGGCAAGAATGGACGTGGATTACAAATTTGCGGGATTGTATGATTTGCGTTTGAAAGTTTCACAAAAAGGCGAATTGGTGCATATCAACGAATTCCTTTATTACGAAATTGAACACGATACCCGAAAAACAGGTGAAAAGATTTTCGACTATGTGGACCCAAAAAACCGTGCCGTTCAAATCGAGATGGAACAGGCTTGTACACAGCACTTGAAAGATATAGGCGGATATTTGGAACCGAAATTCAAACACATCGAGTTTGCAGATGATAAGTTTGAGTTCGAAGCGTCTGTTATTATTCCTTGTAAAAACAGGGTAAAAACCATTGGCGATGCTATTAAATCGGCATTGAACCAAAAAACAAGTTTCCCGTACAATGTGATTGTGGTGGATGACAATTCCGATGACGGAACAGTGGATGTGATTAAGAGTTTTCTGGATGACCCGAAACTGGTTTACATTGCTCAGGACAAGTCTTATCACGCTATCGGTGGAAACTGGAACGCGGCGATTCATCATCCGAAATGTGGAAAATTTGCACTGCAATTAGACAGTGACGACCTGTATTCTGACGACAATACCGTGCAACGATTTGTTGATGCTTTCTATGAGCAAGACTGTGCAATGGTGGTTGGAACGTACAAGTTGACCGATTTTAATCTGGAGACAATACCACCCGGGATTATTGACCACAAAGAATGGACACCCGACAACGGAAGAAACAATGCTTTGCGTATCAACGGATTAGGTGCACCACGTGGTTTTTATGTACCGATGTTACGCCAAATTAACTTCCCTACTACAAAATACGGTGAAGATTACGCGGTAGGTTTACGCATCAGTCGCGAGTACCAAATCGGTCGTATCTACGATGT
>MVZJ01000200.1 GCA_002069095.1 Bacteroidetes bacterium ADurb.BinA174
CCGCCGTTATTGCCGGAGAAAACCTCTTTTCTCCAAAAGGGTTGGTTTTACTGCTTGCAGTTGCCGTAACGTTGGTTGGGATAGCATTGGTAGGATACGCCGGAAGCCTCCGTTCGAAAAATATGTCGGAAGAAGAACGACGGAAAGCCATCAAAGATTTCGCCCTGAAAAAAGGATTACTTATTGCATTATTTGCCGGGGTTATGAGCGCTTGTTTCAGTTTGGGGCTAAGCGCAGGAATCCCAATAAAAGAGGCTGTAATTGCAACAGGAGCAAAAGAAATTTTCGCCCAAAATCCCGTAACACTTTTAGTTACGATAGGCGGTTTTTTCACCAATCTGGTCTATTGCCTCTATATGAATAAGAAAAACAAAACAGGGGGAGAAATTGGCAAAACATCTAAACCGGTGCTCATCAACAACCTTCTTTTCTGTGCGTTGGCAGGCCTGCTTTGGTATTCTCAGTTTTTTGGATTGGGGATGGGACAAAGTTTCTTTGAACCGAACAGCGTAATGATGGCTTTCTCCTGGAGTATTCTCATGTCGTTAAATGTTGTTTTCAGCAACGTGTGGGGAATTATTCTGAAAGAATGGAAAGGGGCAGGCAAGAAAGCAGTCATGTTTCTTGCCTTTGGTATGGCTGTACTAATATTTTCGTTAATTATTCCAAATCTATTTTAGAGATGTGTAATAAATAAGTTGTCATTAAATTACGTAGTTTTTTTATTTTACAAGGCGTAAATCGAAACTAATAGCGGGTTATTTGTAAGATTTATAAGGCAGATAACCCGCATTATTCATCGCAAATAAGTATCGATTCCAAATCAATTGAGCTTATCCGGAGTTTTCTTGTTAATTACCGAAACAAAATCTGAATAGAAAAATTTCTCACTTTAATAAATGAAAAATCTACTTTTATAGTAGTTGAGACATTGCATCTTTGCGGAGAAAACGGATTAATAAATCGGTTGAAAAAAAAGATATCGACTGGAACCTACCAAGGAATAAACAAAAAGTTGTATCTTTACGTAAACTCAAATTTTACCTTTAACCATGCGAATAAAAGAAATAATTCAAACCATTGAACAGGTTGCTCCGCTTCCGTTGCAGGAAGATTTTGACAACAGCGGATTACAAGTTGGCGACGTAAATCGGGAAGCTGTAGCTGGTTTACTCTGTCTGGATGTGACGGAAAGCGTAATTGATGAAGCCGTTTCGTTGGGGTGTAACCTTATAATTTCGCATCATCCGCTGGCTTTTAAACCGTTTAAATCGCTGACGGGAAGAACATACGTTGAGCGGTGCATGATGAGGGCCATTAAACACGATATTGTGGTTTATGCTGCACACACCAATCTCGATAACGCTGTTGGAGGAGTGAATTTTAAGCTAGCCGAAATGCTTGGTTTGCAGCAACTACGAATTTTGAGTTCTCAAAAAGATTCCTTGCTGAAATTGGTCACGTTTGTTCCCGAATCACACGTGGAATATGTGCGAAATGCTTTGTTCAACGCCGGAGCGGGAAACATCGGCAATTACGATTCGTGCAGTTTCAATTTACATGGCGAGGGGACTTTCAGGGCCAATGAATCGGCAGACCCTTTCGTGGGCGATATTGGCAAATTACATTTCGAAAAAGAAATCAGGATTGAAACGATTCTGCCTAAATTCAAGCGGGCAGATGTTTTGCGGGCATTGTTATCGGTTCATCCATATGAAGAACCAGCTTACGATTTTTATCCGCTCAAAAATGAGTGGGCACAAGCCGGAAGCGGAATAGTGGGTGTTTTACCCGAACCGATGCCCGAACAGGAGTTTCTGTATTTGCTGAAGGATGTATTTAACTTAGCGACAATTCGTCATACCAAATTGCAGAATCGGGAAATTCACGACGTAGCCTTGTGCGGCGGATCGGGCGCGTTTCTCATTCCCGAAGCCATTGGTTACGGTGCTGATGCGTTTATCACAGGTGAAGCCAAATATAACGATTTCTACGATGTAGAAGGGCGCCTATTGCTCGCAGTGGTAGGACATTACGAATCGGAAATTTGCACAAAAGACATCTTTTTTGATGTAATTTCGAAAAAATTTCCTACCTTTGTGGTTCATAAATCGGCATTCGATTCGAATCCCGTGAAATATCTGTAAAAGAAAGCGGTTTGACGGCGTTCCCGCAGTTACAGATGTAATGTAGTAACGAAACGATAACCCTCGTTTGGTTACTGCATTTTTTTGTAGACTTGGCATGCCACATCTACCTCTAATAATGTCTGACATCAAAATAAAATAATTATGGCAACAAGAAAAAAAACAACAGTAGAAGACATAGCGGTTGACGAAAAACTAAAATCGTTATACAAATTGCAATCCTATCTCTCAGAGATTGATAAAATTAAGACATTGAGAGGTGAACTTCCTCTTGAAGTAGCCGACCTCGACGACGAAATCGCCGGATTAGGAACGCGTGTAAATAAATTTGAACTCGATTTGAAAGAATTGAGCAATATGACCAAAGGGGAAAAAATTAAAATCGAAACCAGCAAAGCTAAAATCGAAAGATACAACAAACAACTCGAAAATGTTCGTAACAGCAAAGAATTCGACCATTTATCGAAAGAAGTAGAGTTTGAAACGCTTGAAATTGAATTGGCCGAAAAGCACATTCGAGAAAATACACACGCCGAAAAAAATATCAAAGAGCAGATTGCTGCAGCCAACGAACTTTTAAGCGAGAAAAATATCGATTTGGAAGCCAAGAAAAAAGAACTTGACGATATTGTCTCGGAGACCAAAACGCAGGAAGAGAAAATCCGCGAAAAAGCCAAAAAAACCGAAACTACCATCGAACCCCGTTTACTCACCGCTTTTAAACGAATCCGCAAAAATGCCCGTAACGGCCTGGGAATTGTTCCTATTCAGCGTGGCGCCTGTGGCGGTTGTTTCAATAAAATTCCGCCACAGAAACAAATGGATATTAAAATGGGAAAGAAAATTATCGTTTGCGAATATTGCGGCCGCATCATGATTGACCCTGAATTAGCGGGGATTACCACCGAATAGAAATATACTATACCGGTAGACGTGGCATGCCGCGTCTACATTGTAATGAATTTATTAAAATACCCATCGTTCAAAATCAGATGCGTAACGAATTTTCCGTCGCGAAAAATGCTGTATTTCGTAAACGGAACGCAGTGGTTCTGAATTTGTTTTTTAGTTTCTATTTTGACGGTTTTAACCGGAGTAACGGAAAAGTGTGTTTTATCATCGGTTTGTAACCGCGATTTTGAGCCATCCGTTAGTGAACGGAGTTGCTGCGGATGAAGCCGATG
>MVZJ01000201.1 GCA_002069095.1 Bacteroidetes bacterium ADurb.BinA174
CTCAGAAATTATTTTTCACAAGAAAATACTTCGGAAGATTTACTGGAAATTGCCCCGATTTTCACCTTTCTTGAAGATGAGGCTACTGCTTTGGCCGTTCTCGATGAAATTCGAAAGGAAGAAACAACCATTCCACGGAAGAACAAACAGTTGCGAACGATTATATGGACAATTACCACTCTCGTTGCCTCATTTTTTATCGCCATTTTACTACTGCAACATCCCGATACAACAACTCAATTTGTTGAAAATCAGGTATGGGTAAACGGTAAAAAAATTACTGACTCAGATGCCATTCGATATTACGCCGAAGAATCATTCAGTAAAGTAAAATCTGAAGAAAACATATTGGAAGATCAGCTTAATTTTATGTTTGAATAAATATGAAAACAAAAAGATACATTCGTAATACACTCTTGCTCATGCTGCTGCAATTAATTTCGCTAAGCGGAATTCAGGCACAGGAAAATTTGAAAATAAGTACCATTTTTGAGAAATACGGTAAACAAAAAGGCTCAACTATGGTACTGTTTTCAGGTGAAGCCCTCAATAATTACAAGTTAGACAAATACCGCAGCATTACATTGCCTTACGATAAAAACACATCGAAAGATATTCAGCAATGTCTCGAAGCAGACAAAAAATCAGCCCGAAAAATAAAAGAGGTTATTTCAAGCGGGATTATTTCATCGGGATATTATCAATTGCTCGATGAAAACAATCATATCAACCGATATATTCTGTTCAAAATAGGAAACGACGGAATCGCCACGCTCATATACATGGAAGGCGGAAAAGATTCGGAAGAGTTAATTAACAAATTGTTTATCAAGAATAAATGAGACTATTTGGAATATGGAATTTATATAAATATCTGATTATAAACATACTAAATACAATAATAAAATGAAAAAAATTACATTTATTATCGCAGGGCTACTGTTCTTGTCTTACCTTACAGCACAAACTTCCTCTCCTATCGACACTACTTTTCGTTACAATAACCGCAGCGTGGTAATTCACGAAGAAAACGACGAAATCAATGTTTCCGTATATCGACAAAACGAAGAAGGAGATACGATAAAAAGCGAAAAAATTTATGAAGGAATTTTTACGGACAATAAAGAAGTTGAGCGACTATTCGAAAACAATTTTGAAATCTCAATCCCCGAAATCTTTAAACCTAAAGAAAAGCGTACGGATTATAATTCTCATTGGGCAGGGTTTGGTATCGGCTTTGCAACAATTAATTCAAATTCGGAGTTTTCTTCAATACTGAACATAAGTCGTTCATTACAATACAATCTAAATTTTGTTGAAGGTGTATGGTATTGGGAAAACACAAATCTTACGGGAATATTAGGAATGGGAATACAGTTTAATTCCATTCATTTTCAAAATAACAAATTTATAGAAGTAGAAGATTATAAATCCGTTATTTCAACTATGGAAACAGGGAAGGAATTAAATAAATCAAGACTACATTATACTTATCTGACATTTCCATTTCTTATCGAAAAAACTTTTCCGGTAGGAAAGAGTTCACATTTGTTTTTCAACGGCGGAATCGTAGCCAAGGTAAAAACCGCGTCATCCTCTAAAGTTTGGTTTAATGAAAACGGAAAAGAGAAGAAAATGAAAATGCCGGGCGAGCTAAATATCCGTCCCATAACGTTTGATTTCATAGTACAAGCCGGGATTGAAAACTTCGGACTTTTTGCGTCGTATTCACCGTTAAGTATTTTCTTGAACAATAAAGGACCGAAAGGAAATCAAGGAACCATAGGGTTACAAGTTTATTTTTAATACTAATTAATTTCTCGGTGAAAGCATCCTATCGCTTTCACCGATTTCTTTATCGAACTCTCAATTTCACCAACTTCCCATCCATTGCCGAAACATACAATTCGTTGTTATCGGTGGGTAAAATCATATTGATTAAACCGTTAGAGACACGATATTTCCACAGAAACGCTCCATTCGTTGAACGATAGGCGTAAATCAACCCTTTATCGGTAGGTACGTAAACTATGCCATTTTTTTCCACTACAGGCGTTGGAGCTAATTCATATCCCATATCTTCACCCGATGAAATCCATTTCACTTTTCGTTCAGCAACGGTTGCATCAATAGCAAGGATTTTTCCGTCCATTGTTTTGGCATAAACTGTATTTCCGTCTTCCGAAATTCCAATAGACTCTCGCACACGGTTTTCGGGGTCATTGTATCGCCAAATTACTTCTCCGGTTTTCTCGTCGAGAACCGTCATAAACCGGTCGGGCGAAGCTAAATAAATGCGCGAATGCGCAAAAACCGGAACTACTTGCGCCGGCGAAAACATTCGATTGTATTGTCCGTTGTTCCAAATCCATCGGGATTTTCCGGTAGAGGTATCAAGCGCGTAAAACTCGTTGCCCCAACTTCCGAAAAACAACACATCGTCTTTCACTTGCAGACGTGTTACCACAAAGTTTTCCACGCTATCGAAAGCCCAAATCAATTTTCCGCTCTTCACATCCCATGCGCGACAAATTCCATCGCTACCGGCAACCATTACTTTGTCGTCGGCACACACGGGCGATGAAACTACGGCTTTATCGGTTTTAAATTTGTGTTTCAGTTTACCGTTTTTCACGTCGAGACCATATACATACGAATCGGATGAGGCGCACCAAACCGTGTTTTTGTAAATTGTGGGCGTGGAATACACTTTACCGTCGGTTTTGTATCTCCAAACCGTTTTGCCGTTTTTGGCTTTTGCCGCCTTAGTTTCTCCGACGGTATTAGTGTAAATCAGTTTATTGCCGATAAGATACATTCCGCTGCCCATATCGCTCGTTTCCTGCACACTCCACACTTCCGACACAAAAGGATGATTAATGTTTATAGAAAAATCGGGACGATGTGGATTGGCTTCCCATTGCGGGTCTTTTTCAACTGCATACGACAACCACGGCTGCCTGGTTTCTCCGGATACGATGCGTTCCTGCAAAGAAATGGAATCCGATGTTACCGAGATAATATTGTAACCGCCAAATCTATCTTTCGCCCGAAGATTAGAGCGGCACATCGCCGCGTTTACACCTTCGAAATTCATCGCTTGGTTGTTGTGCCCGTGTCCGCATAACATCAACTGCACGTTATATGGGCGCAGTGCGTCCATTACTTCGAACCAATTGTTCAGGCTGTTATCCATTGGATAATGGTTTACGTAAATGATGGGCGTATTTTTATCGGTTTTGGCTATTTCATCGAAAAACCACGTCAGGTTTTCACGGGGAATTTGTCCCGGACTCATCCGCATATTCGGTCCCGATGCCAACCCGA
>MVZJ01000202.1 GCA_002069095.1 Bacteroidetes bacterium ADurb.BinA174
ATTGGAAGATCTGGATCTTTCTGTAAGAGCTTTCAACTGCTTAAAAGCGGCTAAAATCAATTCACTCAGTGAACTGGTACAGTACGAGCAGGAAGACCTGATGAAATTCCGCAACTTCGGTCAGAAATCACTGGCTGAAATTGAGCAGGTGCTGACTGAAAGAGGTCTGCATTTCGGAATGGATCTGCAGAAACTGGGCATTGATCCTAGTGAGTTCTGAGAAAATGTGGGAATGTGAGGATGTGGGAATGAGGGAATGTGAGAATGGGGAAATGAAGAATTAAAATTGATAACAGTAGACTACAATTCCTGACACGGTGTAGTCGAATTTTTTAAACCAAAATATGTCATGCGGGTATTTGTGATTTAATTTTCACATTCTCACATTTTCATATTTTCAAATTAACAAGTCATGCGTCACGGAGACAAAGTAAAAAATTTAAGTCGCACAAAGGCCCACAGGGATGCCCTGTTGAGTAACCTGGCCTGCCAGCTGATCGAGCACAAACGGATCATCACCACTATCGCAAAGGCCAAGGCCCTGCGTGTTTATGTGGAGCCCCTGATCACCAAGGGTAAATCAAATACCACGCACCAGCGTCGTGTGGTATTCAGTTACCTGCAGGATAAAGAGGCTGTTACTGAACTGTTTGGTACCGTAGCGGAGAAAGTAGCCGGTCGTCCTGGTGGATATACCCGGATCATTAAGTTAGGAGCCCGCCCCGGCGATAACGCTGAAAAAGCGATGATCGTTTATCGCCGTTCGGAAGAAGAAATGCCTGCCCGCGTGGAAGAAGTGAAACACGCTAAAGAAGAAGGAATAGATTTTCTTACTCTTCATAATCCCATCCGATACGAGGGCGACGAACGCGGACGTGTACAAAAAATGTTGCTTCAACGGATGAAATTGGGCGAACCCGATTCCTCCGGAAGAAGAAGACCGGTTGCAATTGAAGGAGATACGGTTTGGGTGGATGTTGATGAAGTAATCGTGAGCGTGGGCGTATCGCCCAATCCGCTGATCCCGTCAACTTTTACCGGATTGGAAATTACATCATGGGGAACGGTGGTGGTTAATGCCGACACCATGCAAACTGCCGATAAAACCATCTTCGCAGGTGGCGATATCGTTCGTGGCGGAGCAACTGTAATTCTCGCCATGGGCGACGGAAGAAAAGCGGCGAAGTCAATGCATGAGGCGATGAACGAAGAGTGACAAGCGTTGTGCGATGGTCGGTGAATTAATCCGTAAGTACAGAATATATACTTTAAATTATTTTGCTTTGCGAAATCTTTTACTCTGCCGCCAATAACACGAATAAAACACCAATGAATTTGACTCTGTCAGTTTTAAATTCGTGTTCATATGTGTTATTTGCGGCTAATAATAACGTAAAATAATTTATGTCTCATACTTAGAACAGTTATAGCCTTGATTTTTATCGGGTGACGTATGAATTTCAGTTTTTTATATGTAAGTTTGCATAAAAATATTTTTTTACAGATGAAACGAAAAATATTTAGGTTCTCCTTTTTTATTGTTTTATTCTCTTTGTTATTATCGTGCAACAACTATACAAAGAGTACGTTTGATGCTGATAATGGAGTGGAATTCAGCGTAATAAGTGTTAATGAAAAACATTTTTTGGATAATAATCCGGAAAATCCTTCCTGTAACCTGACATTGAAATTTGTATATCCGGAAAGTATTGCCAATTTTAATGTTGAGACAGCTAAAAGTGTATTTCTTAAAACTGTCATTGGTGCAAACTACGATAGCTTATCAGTTCAGGAAGCAATTGATAAATACGTCCAGAGTTATATCGAAAACTATCAGAACGATGCGGAGATTTATAAGGTTAATAAACTTGCACAGAACAATGTCAGCGATGCGTTGGACGAATTGTATCTTACAGATGATGAGCATGATTACCTTCCTGAAGTCTTTTATTCATATTACGAAAATCTTTCCGATTCCATCGTTTACAATCATTACGGGATTATTTCGTTTCAGGTGAAACAAATAAATAATAAAGGTGGTCAGATATCGTACGAAACCGTTAAAAATTATGTACTTGATTTGTTGAGTGGCAAACTGATAACTGAAGACGATATTTTTACTGTTGGTTACGATGTGGCTTTGCGTCCCATAATTCAAAACTCGTTGATGGAAGTAAACAAGGTGAAGTCTGTTCACGAGCTTGAAGATTTGGGGTTTTTCGGCCTCGATGAAATTTTGCCTAACAAAAATTTTCTAATTACCGACAAAGGCATTACATACACGTTTAACAAGGGCGAATATTCAGCTTATCAGTTAGATGTACCTGAGATTTTCATCCCTTACGGTTCTATCCGCTCTTTATTGCGTGAAAACTCCATTGTTTCCAAATTATCCCGTTTGTAGTGAACATTATTGAAAAATATTTCACATCACTCTCTAACAAGCAGAAAGTGCAGTTCGATGCGCTTTTTGACTTGTATTCCGATTGGAATTCCAAAATAAACGTTATATCCCGAAAAGATATCGATAACCTTTATCTTCACCATGTGTTGCATTCACTTGCCATTGCAAAATACATTCGTTTTCAGCCGCAAACATCCATTATAGATGTAGGAACTGGCGGAGGTTTCCCCGGTGTTCCGTTAGCGATATTTTTTCCTGAAGTCAACTTTTTGTTGTTAGACAGTATCGGTAAAAAAGTTAGAGTTGCACGAGAAGTGTCGCAAGCCATTGGTTTACAAAATGTTGATTTTGTACACTCGCGCATGGAAGATGAAAAACGGAAATTCGATTTCGTGGTTAGCCGTGCTGTAATGCCGTTACCTGATTTAGTAAAAATCGTGCGAAAAAACATTTCATCCGAGCAAAAAAATGCTCTTCCTAACGGAATTATCTGCTTGAAAGGCGGCGATTTAACAGCTGAACTTTCCCCATTTAAAAACAAAGCCGAATCTTTTCCACTCAACAAATACTTCTCCGAACCCTTTTTCGAAACTAAGAAATTGGTTTATTTGCCGGGGTGAGGAACAAAAAAGCCGAACATATTTCCATATTCTACTTTGATTTTGTGGGCGTTGACGGATGAAAGAATGAATAACCGATGTATCGGAGTCCTCAGAACCAGTTGAGTTATACTCCAGCGATTAAATTTTCAATAAATTCTATTGTTGAGCGCAAGAGATGTTAAAGAACTTATTATCTTTCAACCGTATCTCCAAATGGTAAATGATACTGTCCCCAAAAGTGTGTAAAGCGCATTTTTTCTATCTTTGATTTTAAACAAACCATAAACAATTTAAAAT
>MVZJ01000203.1 GCA_002069095.1 Bacteroidetes bacterium ADurb.BinA174
TTACTCGCTTGCATACAATAACAGAAATGCTGCTTACAGGCGGAATACAATTTCATAAAACATTTAATTTGATCACTAATTTTTTAAATATTACTAAGCGTCAAATAATTAGTTTGTCGTGCAAATTTCCCTGACAAATCGTTCTTCGGCCTGATGCACCCAATCGCGGAAATTTTCGTCGGGGCGATAATTTGGAATGAAATTCAACAACTTATTCAACTTAAATTTCATGCTGCTTATTCCGGCCCCCGACAAACTGGCGTCATAAGCGTTAAACTCTTGTTCCACGTGAACGGGAATCATCAGAATAGGCTTTTTGTAATACAATGCTTCGCATATCGATTCGAAACCCGATGTGGTGGCATAAGCCATACTTCCGGCCATACTTTTGAGGAAAAGTTCATCGTTGATACGATGCAACACCAGATTTTCGTCTATAACGGTAACCTCATCGGCATCTTTTTTATCCCAGAAAAACCGGAGCGGAATCTGTGGATTTTTAGTGTGCCAATCCAAGACCTCTTCGTAATATCCGGTATTGAGCATGTATCCATGAATATAATCGCCGGTTGTAGGTTTGTTTTCAAAAACTTCCTGCCTGAGCAACGGCGGAACCACCACAAGGTTTTTTTCGATACTTCCGGACATATCGCGAAACGAGAGAGCTAAAATTTTTGACGAACACTGGCAGGTAACCCGCGTGATCATCCGAAGAAAATAGTATTTGATATCCTGCTCGCTGGTGGTTTTGTAAGCGGGATTCAGCAACATATATTGATGTGCGATGCTGATTAACTTAACATTTAACTTTTTATCGAACCGATAGGTTCTGAAAGCCACTCCGGTAAGCATCTCATAAAAGTTGATTACCGCATCGGGACGATACTCCTCAATTTTAGATTTGATAAAAAGAATGCTTTTACGGAAAATGAGGGGTTGCGAAATGTTGCCGATAACGCTTAGTATAAGGTTCGGACGTTTTTGCTTGTATAACGCGGTGAAATTAGGGCTTCTGAAATCAAAAACTGGAACGTCTATTTTATCGAGATAAAACTTGGGAATTTGCCGGGAATTGTCTTTACCCACCAACACAGCTATTACTTCGTGTCCGTGTTTTCGTAATATTGACGCCAAAGAAAGCGATTGTGTAAAGTGTCCCCTACCCTCGCCTTGCACAGTAAATAAAAATCTCACAGTTACTTCTTTTTGATTTCGCGCAAAGGTATAAAAATATTGTTACATAGAAGTTACAACCTTATGCAGATTTTGAAATTTTGTTGGAAAACCCATTATCGATCAAATGTTAACGCTTGTCCCAAAGCTGATTCTACGATGTTGCCATCATCGAAAACCAAATTTCCGTTAACAAAAGTTTTCTCGATGCTGTGGTTGAAAGTTTCTCCCTCGAACGGCGACCAGCCACATTTATACAAAATATTACTTTTATCAACTTTATAGGGTTTACCGGGATTTACGAGCACTAAATCGGCAAAGCAACCTTCACGAATGTAACCTCGGTCTTTTACCTGAAACAATTCAGCAGGCGCATGACACATTTTTTCCACCACGAATTCTTTCGAATACAAACCTTGCAACGACAACTCAAGCATGACTTGCAACGAATGCTGAACCAAAGGACCTCCTGAAGCAGCTTTCAGACATCCGCCCTCTTTTTCGCTCAACAAATGTGGTGCGTGATCGGTAGCAACTATATCTAATTTTCCCGATTTCAGCGCGGAGCGCAAAGCATCACGGTCGGCACAGGTTTTTACCGCCGGATTCCATTTGATTCGTGCGCCTAAACATGCATAATCTTCATTGGTAAACCACAAGTGATGAATGCACACTTCCGATGTTATTTTTTTATCTTTTATGGGCGAATTGCTGAATAAACTCATTTCACGGGCAGTAGAAAGATGAAGCACATGCAGTCGTGAGCCGTATTTATCGGCCAGTTCCACCGCTTCAGCCGAAGAGCGGTAACAAGCTTCTTCGCTACGAATAAGCGGATGATACTGAATGGGAATGTCTTCGCCAAATTGCTTTTTAAAAATATCTACATTATCGCGGATGAACTCTTCTTTTTCGCAATGCGTGGCGATAAGCGAATCAACTTCCGCAAAAATCTGTTGAAGCGATTTTGGGTTGTCCACTAACATATTTCCGGTGGAAGCGCCCATAAACACTTTCACGCCGCACACGTTTTTCTTGTCAACTTTTACCAGTTCCTTTATGTTATCGTTGGCAGCACCTAAGTAAAACGAATAATTGGCGATGGATTTTTGTGCTCCGATTTCGAACTTTTTATTCAGAGCATCTATTGTTACGGTTTGTGGATTCGTGTTGGGCATTTCCATAAACGAAGTTACACCACCGGCCACAGCAGCACGGCTTTCCATGTAAATATCGCCTTTATGGGTGAGCCCGGGTTCACGAAAATGCACCTGATCGTCAATAACCCCGGGAATGAGATACAAACCTCTTGCATCGATTATTTCACGACACCGTTGAAATATATTTTCGGGAACTTCGTTTTCGAAAATCTTGGATATCCTTTCTCCTTCTACAAGCACGGAACCAATGAATGAACGGCCTTCGTTTACAATGGTTGCTTTGTGAATGAGTTTCATAACTTTTTTGGCTTTATTTTTCCCGTTATTTTTCTCCACCGTAAATTCATCACGCCAAAAAAAGCTTCACCGAAAATGCTGGTATTCATTTTGGAAGTTCCCAACTGGCGGTTAACAAATATAACGGATACTTCCTTTATCTTGAATCCCAGTGCGTAAGCCGTATATTTCATCTCAATCTGAAAGGCGTAGCCTTTGAATTTGATATCGTCGAGATTGATGGTTTCAAGCACTTTTCGTTTGTAGCAGACAAATCCGGCTGTGGTATCTTTGATATCGATACCGGTAATAACCTGAACATATTTTGATGCGAAATACGACATAAGAATACGTCCCATAGGCCAGTTCACCACATTTACACCGCTGCTGTATCTCGAACCGATGGACATATCGTATCCTTCATCGCGGCAAGCAGAATAAAGTCTTGGTAAATCATCAGGATTATGCGAAAAATCTGCATCCATCTCAAAAATATATTCGTAAGAACGGCTTAACGCCCATTTAAAACCGTGGATATAAGCAGTTCCCAAGCCTAATTTTCCTTTCCGTTCTTCGATAAAAAGCCGGTTTGAAAATTCGGTTTCTATCAACCGATGCACAATAGCGGCAGTTCCATCAGGCGATCCATCGTCGATAACGAGAATATGGAATTGCTTGGGTAAAGCAAACA
>MVZJ01000204.1 GCA_002069095.1 Bacteroidetes bacterium ADurb.BinA174
GATATGGCAAACATTCCCAACGCCATACCGATGGAACCGGTTATCAACAACGGTTTTCGGCCCCATTTGTCCACCGTAAGAATGGCCACTATCGTAAACACGACATTGACAAATCCCATGATGATATGTTTTTTATTGAGCAATGTGTTTTTTCCAGCGTTGATAAGCTGCCTCGTATTTATCTTTATTGGCAGCATCGGGTTCGATTGTCATGATTTTCTTCAGCGATGCAAATGCTTCTTCGTTGGAAAAATAAATCCCGACACCCATACCGGCAGCTTTTGCCGCACCTGCAGCTCCGTCGGTATCAAACAACTCGATAGTTGTTCCCGTAACACCTGCCAGCGTTTGCCTGAAGATCGGACTTAAAAACATATTTGCATTTCCGGCCCTGATAAAGTTAATTTTCATTCCCATTTCTTCCATGATTTCCATTCCATATTTGAACGAAAACACGATGCCTTCCTGCGATGCGCGCACAATGTCGGAAATGGTATGGATGTTGAAATTGATGCCGTGAACGGAACATCCGGGATTTTTATTCTCCAGTACCCGTTCTGCTCCGTTGCCGAAGGGAATTACTGAAACGCCTTTTGAACCAATGGGAGAGTTTTTGGCAAGCTCGTTCATATCATCGTAGCTCAATCCCGATTGAATGAAATTCCGTTTTATCCACGAATTCAGGATTCCCGTTCCGTTGATGCAGAGCAACACGCCTAAACGTGGATTTTTCGGTGTGTGGTTCACGTGCGCAAAAGTGTTCACACGCGAGAGCGGATCGTAATTCACTTCGCCCAAAACTCCGTACACTACCCCGGATGTTCCTGCAGTGGAAGCTATTTCGCCCGGATTAAACACGTTGAGTGAAACGGCGTTGTTGGGTTGGTCGCCCGCGCGGTAACCGAGCGGAGTGCCTTCTTTCAGACCGAGTTCTTTTGCTGCCTCGGCGGAAACCGCTCCCTGAAAACCAAACGTCGGGATTATCGGCGGAATTATATCGTTGCTGAATCCGAAATAATCCATCACGTCTTTCGAAACGGCATTTTTCCTGAAGTCCCAAAAAATTCCTTCCGATAATCCTTCCACCGTGGTGGTGATTTCACCCGTCAATTTCATTGCGATATAATCGCCGGGGAGCATAATTTTATCGATTTGCTTGTAAAGTTGCAGTTCATTTTCTTTTACCCACGCCAGTTTTGATGCGGTGAAGTTGCCGGGTGAGTTCAATAGTGAAGATAAGGCTTTTTCAGTACCTATCGCATCGAATGCTTTTTCACCGTAAGGTACCGCTCGACTGTCGCACCAAATGATGGAGGGGCGAAGCACATTCTTGTTTTTATCAATGGCAACAAGCCCGTGCATCTGCCACGATATTCCTATTCCTTTAATTTCTGCCACATCAATCCTCGATTTTTCAATCACCGATGCGTTTGCCAGTTTAAGATTTTCCCACCACATCACGGGGTCTTGTTCCGCCCATCCCGGCTGCGCCGCGTACATCGGCATTTCAGTTTTTGGGAAAAAATCGGAAGCTATGATCTGCCCTGTTTCGGCATTCACCAGGCAAGCCTTTACCGACGAACTGCCAATGTCGTATCCTAATAAATACATAATACTGTTTTTTACTCGTTTGCAAAATAAATATGTTCAACCGTTTTTACAAGAACTCGCAGCACTTTTCCGACAACTGTTGAGCCGGAATATTTCAGTTCTAAATGTTCTTCTTACTCTTTTTGTATATTTTTTTGTCGAACCTGTAAAGCCTTGGGGCTCTGTACGGAACATCTTTCTGTACTTCGTTTAATTGCTCTAAGCCTTCGATCTGCATTATTTTTTTCTTGAAATTCCGAACATCTGAAGTAGTTCCCATTATGGTATCGTACAGATTGCGAAGTTGGGTCATCGTAAATTTTTGCGGCAACAATTCAAACAACATAGACGGTTCCGATTTTACTTTTTGACGAATATATTCCAGTGCAGCATCGGCAATTTCATTGTGATCGAAAGCCAATTGAAACGATTTCAGCGAATTTATATCATACCAATTTGCTGTGGTATTTTCCGATTGGAAAATTATTTTTCTGCTGATTTTTATCAACGCCACATACCCCACAGTCACTATTCTGCCGATTTTTATCTTGGTAAGTCTTTCCAACCAGTTTCTGTCTCGTATATTTTTCGTTCTGTTAGGGTTACCGAAACTGCGAAACTGACTGAGGTAAATATTTTTTAATCCGGTCAATTCATTTAAGATGCGCGTAGCAGCTTCATCTAAATCTTCTTCTTCGAAAATGATGCTTCCCGGCAGTTTTTTATCGCTGAAGTTTTGCTCTTCGATGGTGCGTTCGATGAGTAATATTTTCAATTTTTCACCATTGAATCCAAAAACAACACAATCTACCGAAACGTGAGGATTATAAGTGTTAGTACTATTTCTCATGACCTTTTTTTTAATGATAATTGCAAATTTAAATAGATTAGCCGTAACAAATGACAATTTTCTATATGTTTTATAACATTAATATCAATAATTTAAATAAAGTAAAAAATACATACATGAAAACACTCATACTCTATATATCACTCATTTTGTTTCAATTAAAATAATAATTATCTAATGAAACTAACTTTTATAATTTCAAAACTAATTCAATAAAAAATCATTTCAAAGGGTTTTCTACTTTTTTTTTTGTTATTTTGCACTGAAATTCCTTTAATAATACTTATATTATGATTTACAAATTATCTGAACTAGTAGAAAAAGCCAAAAACAAACCCAAAAGAAGAATTGCGGTGGCAGCTGCAGAAGACGAACATGTTCTTATGTCACTGAAAATTGCCGTGGAAGAAAAGGTGGTGGAGCCTGTTCTGACAGGAAACAAAGCTGAAATTGAAAGGATTGCACAAATCATCGATTTCAATTTAAACGGGATTGAAATTATTCACAATGAAAAAGGCGCCGATATTTCAGCTCAAATTGCCGTTTCAATGATAAAAAACGGCGGCGCCGATGTTCTTATGAAAGGTTTCGTCAGTACCGGAGCTTTGTTGAAGGCTGTTCTGGATAAAGAAAACGGACTGCGAAAAGGAAACATTCTCAGCCATATGGCGTTTTTTGAATCGCCGTATTACCATAAACTGTTGGGAGTTACTGATGTAGCTATGAACATTGCTCCGGACTTGGACACCAAGGTACATATTATCAATAATGCAGTGGAAGCATGCCATAAAATAGGGGTTACTAAACCTAAAGTTGCCGTAATTGCAGCCGTGGAAACCATTAAT
>MVZJ01000205.1 GCA_002069095.1 Bacteroidetes bacterium ADurb.BinA174
TCGGGATTGATGAGCCGCGATTTTATTTCTTCTTTTCCGTTGGGATGAACTTTTAACAATGAAATTTCTACGATCCGGTCTTTCGTAATATTTATACCGGTAGTTTCCAAGTCAAAGAAAACCAAGGGATTTTTGAGGTTTAGTTGCATATTATTTTAGATTATCAGATTTCAGATGTCAGACATCAGACACCCATTATACGGCATCCAACATTTATCAGTCATTTAGCATCATCGGCATCAGCAGGGTGAGCATATCTTCGTTTTCTTCGTTTTCGAAGGGAACGATAATTCCGGCGCGCGAAGGATCGGAAAGTTCTATTTTCACATCAGTGGCGGGAATATTGTTTAGAATATCGATTAAAAAGACAGCCTTAAATCCGATATTCATCACGTTTCCGTTGTACTGGCAAGGAATAATTTCTTCTGCCGAAATTAGAAAATCAATATCCTGCGCCGAAATCACTATCTTATCTTCCGACATTTGAAGTTTTACCAAACTGCTTGCCGGATTGGAAAATACGCTTACACGTTTCAGGGCATTTAGCAACGAAAGTCTGTCGAGCGTAACGTTGTTGGGATTATTTTGCGGAATTACCGAATTGTAGTTGGGATAACGTCCTTCCACGAAACGACAAATCATCACGAAATTCGACATCTTAATATATGCGTTGTTCTCGTCGAATTTTATTTCCACTGTTCCACTTTCCTTCGGAAGAAGCGATTTAAGCAGGTTAGCCGGTTTTTTCGGCAAAATAAACGATGATCGGCCATCGCTTTTCACGTCTTTGTGAATCACGCGAACAAGCTTATGCCCGTCGGATGCAACGAAAGTTAAATCTTCTGTAGTGATATCGAAATAAATACCGTTCATCACCGGACGAAGTTCATCGTCGGCTGTGGCGAAAACGGTTCTGTTTATTCCGTTGAAAAGCGTATCAGCTGGAATGGAAAGCCCGATTGCCGATTCTTTCAACTCTTTGGGCTTTGGGTATTCATCACCTTTGAGGCCTACAAAATTGTATTTCCCGTTGTGGTAGTAAATGAACACTTCCAGTGTTTCGTCGTTCACATCGAAAGTGAGCGGTTGGTCGGGAAGTTCTCTCAGCGGGTCTAGCAGGTTTTTGGAGTTGATGGCCAAATTGCCTGTTCCTTCCGAACTGTTTACTTCTACTTTGGTTTCCAATCGGGTTTCATTGTCGGCGGCTGTAATGGTTAACACGTTTCCGTCCAGTTCCAGAAGAAAACAATCCAAAATGGGCAACGTGTTTTTTGAATTGATAACTCTGCTGATTGCTTGCAGATGGCTCAACAATGTGGCGCTTGATACTACAAATTTCATAGGGCGTGAATTTATTTAATAGTTGATATATTGATATAATTTAGCAAATATACAAAATTATCTGTTTTGAAATGTTTTGTGTGTGCAAATTTTGGATGTTTTGTTGAAAATCCGGTAAAGTCGTAGCGTGTTACGTCTGCATTTTATTCCGAGGATGATGTTCAATAATCTCTTGCCTCAGAAAACTGCGATCGATATGGGTGTAAATTTCGGTAGTGGTGATTTTTTCGTGTCCCAGCATTTCCTGAATTACACGGATATTGGCTCCGCGCTCCAGTAGATGTGTGGCAAAAGAATGCCGAAAAACGTGCGGGCTGATTTCCTTATTAATTCCGGCAGCTTGAGCATATTGTTTGATGTAATGAAAAACCGTAATACGCGATATGGAAGTTCCGCGCGAACTAAGAAAAACAACATCTTCGCTTCCTCTTTTTACTATTTTTTGTTTGCGATGCTGCAAATAATTTTTTATTTTTCGAATTGCCGTTTCCGATATCGGAACAAGCCGTTGCTTGCTACCTTTGCCTTGTACGCGGATGAAGCCTTCATCGAAAAACAAATCGGAAAACCGAAGGTTGGTGAGTTCCGATACGCGTAATCCGCAACTGTAAAGTGTTTCGATAATGGCATAATTTCGGGTGCCTTCGGCAGTGGAAACGTCTATTGCTCTTAAAATGGAATCTATTTCTTCAACGGAAAGCACAATAGGAAGTTTCAGACCGATTTTTGGCGCTTCGAGCAACTGGCTTGGATTTTCTTCGGTAAATCCGTCGAGAACAAGAAAGTGAAAAAACGATTTAATTCCGGATATTACCCGCGCCATAGATCGCGCTTTCAATCCCTGGTCGTGCAATTCGGCGAGGAATTCTTCTAAATGCGAAAGTTTTATATCCGAAAATTTGAGATTACGGTTTTCTTTAAATTCAATTAATTTCTGCAAATCCGTCAGGTAAGCATCGATGGAGTTTTTCGATAATCCTTTCTCCAACAGCAAATATCGTTTGTATTTGGTTACTTTTTCCGATTCCATCGGTTATGATTCCTCCATTTCAGACACCATTTTTTTTGCCTCGTCTACGTATTGCCGTATTTTGTTAATTGCCAAGTCTTTTTCTTCATCCGATACAACTTTTTTGCGATCCAACTTTAACAACACTTCCGATAGGTTTTCGTCGCCCATCATTTTGAAAAGCGGCAACATTTTGTGTGCAAAATGCGAGGCATTGTCTAAATCGTTTTTCTCAAAACATTCCTGCAGTTCAGTATTGTTTTTCTCCGTATCCTGCACAAAAGCTTTCAGAATTTCCAGCGAACTTTCTTTGTCGTCTTTTACAACATCAATCAACGCGGAAACACCTTTAAGATTTCTGTTTGTGCTTTTCGCGGCAGCGAGTTTAAGTTTCAGATGCTTGTTTATCAAACTGAAAAGTTGTCCCGAGGTGAACGGTTTATTTAGAAAATCGGTAAACCCCAATTTCTTAAAGTCAGATGACGATAAATCCGATTTTGCCGATAAAGCAATGATCGGTATCGATTTCGACTGAAGTAAGCCCGAATCCAGAATGTGTCGCAAAAGCGTAAAACCATTCATGCGCGGCATTTGAATATCGAGAAATATCAAATCGAAGATATTGTTTTTTAAAACATTCAGTACATTGTTGGGGTTGACTTCGGTGGTAACGTTTATTTTTTTCCGCTTCAGCATTTCCGACATCATTGTTAGTTGAATGGGGTCGTCGTCTACTGCCAATACGGAGATATTTTCTGTGTCCAGATTAGGAAAATCTCCTTCTGAACTTATTACTTCCACCTCGCGTGATTTTTTGAGCGGTAATTCCACAAAAAACTCAGAGCCTTTTCCTTCTTCGGATTGTAATCCAATTCTTCCACCCAATTCAT
>MVZJ01000206.1 GCA_002069095.1 Bacteroidetes bacterium ADurb.BinA174
ACTTGTTTGGGGTGGGAAAATAGCCATTTTCGGTATGCTAGCGTTAATTGTTTTTCTTCTTTTCAAATCCTCCAAGTTCCACAAAAAACGCAAATCAGCTGAAGATGCCAAGGCACAAATTCTGGAAGATGAATCGGGAATCGTACAGACCTCAACCACCGAAGTAAGGGAGTCTATCAAATTAATGCTTGATATTTATAACAAAAACATCAAAGGTCTTAAAGACGAAAATCGAAACTTGCTGCGAAAAATCGCTGTAAGAGCCGATAAACTATACAAAAAATACAAAGATAAACGTACCTACGAAGTGGTTCCCACCATTCAAACTATCACGGTGAAAGAACTGGAAATTGAACAGGAATATGTTCAAATTGTGGATTACACCTACGAAATTACGAAAGCGTTACGTGTAATTACATCGGATAGCTCGATGTACATTGAAAACAACCACAAAGGCTTTAACGATGAGCAGGAGGCCGATTTGGAAGAACTTAGCAAACACGTGATAGAATTGTACGAAACATTCATCGGAATAATAAACGAGAAAGACTATTCCAAGTTCTCTATGATTACCGAGTTGCGCGATGATATTTTGGAAATATGTGCCAAATTGACCAAAAAGCAAATCAAACGGGTTAAAATGGGAGAAAACAGTACGCGTAACACTATTTTATTCCTGAATATTTTAAATGAAAGTAAAAATATTGCATTACAATCGGTTAACTTGATGAAGTCGCAACGAAATATGTATCAAACGGTTAAGGAACTTTCTAAAGAGACAGCGATAAAACACACCTAAAACCCGCGCTGACGCATTGCTTCAAAAGCGAGTATCGCGGTAGATACCGATACATTAAGCGAGTCAATTTTCCCCCTCATGGGAATTTTGATTCGCTTTTTTGCGTTTTTAAGCCAAAAATCAGTTAACCCGTCAGCTTCGGTTCCCATTACGATAGCCGAAGGTTGTGTAAAATCTACATTTTGATAAAATTCGGCCGCCTGTAGTTCGGCTGCAAACGAAGTAATCTTTTTCTCAGCAAGCCATTCCACAGCCTCCAACGATGTACAAACGGCTGTTTGCACAGTAAAAATACCGCCAACACCTGAGCGCACGACATTTGGATTATATAAATCGGTTTGCGGGTCGCAAACAATAACTGCATCCACCGCAGCGGCATCAGCAGTACGCAGAATTGCGCCAAGATTACCCGGCTTTTCTACCGATTCCAAAACAATGAGAAACGGATTTTTCGATAATTTCAAATCGTTGAGCGTATGCGATTTTGGCTTTGCCAAAGCTACCACGCCATCTGAATTTTCACGATAGGCTATTTTCTCGAAAACCGGAAAAGAAATATCAAAGATTATTGTGTCGGGCAGCGAGTTTAACACATCGGGATACTTTGTTCTTTCGAACATTTCCCTACAAACATACACCGCCTGAATCTGATAATCGCTTTGCAATGCCAACGACAATTCACGAGCCCCTTCAATCACAAAAAGCTGTTGTTCTCTACGCTCTTTGCTTTTCGAAAGTTTTACAATATTCTTTATGGCAGGATTTTGTAGGCTCGTAATCATTGCAGAGAATTACAATTCTTGGGTTAGTTCTTTCTTCAGCAAAATTTTATCGATAGCTTCCTTAAACGATTTCTTAGGAAGCGCCCCTTGTGCCACCTGCGGATTCTCTCCCATCGGAATAAAAATAAATGTAGGAATGCTTCGTATGCCAAATGTAGCAGCTAATTCAGGCTCTTTATCCACATCAATTTTGTAAATGTAGATTTCTTCTCCATATTCCGCAGCCAATTCGGTTAAAATTGGCGAAGTTATTCGGCACGGACCACACCAAGTGGCGTAGAAATCCACAATGGCGGGTTTGTCTCCCGCATATTTCCACACCTCAGAATTTTCTTCATAATTGAATACTTTTTCAATAAATGCGGCCTTGTTCAATTCAATGGGTTTCACCGTTTTCTTTGGTTGCGGTTCATCTGCCGAAGCCGCAAGTACAATAAGAAAGGCGGCAAGTATGGTTGTTAATTTTTTCATGTGTTTATATTTTATTTTTTACATTATGGTCACATGGAACTCGCTATAATCATGTACTTGTGTGTAACTGATTTTCATGCTCGTTTCATCTTGATTTTTTTAATGTGATTTTTATAAATGTTATAGCTAAACACATTTGTATAGATAATTGTTTAACCGAAAAGTTAACCACTTATAAAATTCAGAACTCTCCCCTGTCTTTATACGAAATACTACCGGGCTTCATGATTCCAAACTCTTTTGCACCAACGGTTTTAAGAGGCAGTTTCCATATTTTCACATTATTGACAGCCGGTGTGGAATAAGTAAACTCTTTATCGATATATTGTCGCATGATAATGTTAAGCGCTTTCACCTTATCGTCGAAATCCTCCTCAAACTCCACCTCTCCTTCGCAAATTACGCTTCCTGCACGCATCCGATAGCTGCAAGCTACTTCGGGATGTTGGCGGATAAGCTCCGGATCGGAGCAAAATGTTACACAAATTTTCGGGTTTTTCTCCATCGTACGAATGGAGCGACCTTCTTGTGCAGAATGCAAGTAGATAATACCGTCTTCGTAACCGAAATTCATCGGCAATACGTATGGTTTACCCTTTTCGTCGGCCATTCCCACGAAACACACTTTGCACGAACGTATTACTTTTTCGATACGCTCTTTTTCTTCTATTGAAAATGTTTTCATATAAATTAAGTCATTTTTAAAGTTTAATACCTACACCATTGGGATTTAAAATCCGCTCACAGCACAACAACTGCATCGGTTGCAAAATAAACCTCCACTGATATGCAGTTTTGGATATTCATACACAAATATATGAAATTAGTAGAATATTTTATGTGTCGAATTAAAAATCCTCGTAATATTTCTAGGCGGGATCAATAGAAATTCCGCCAAGCAACTAACTGCTTGTTAATTTAGTATATTCAAAGGGACGGGAAAGAAAAAGTAAATAATAAGTAAAAAAAGCGTAAATTCAATTAGTAAATGCAACTAAATATCATTTATTAACGGTCAAAAAGATTCCCAAGGGAACGCGTTCCCTTGGGAAATTCGGCCAAAATGTTTATAATAGTTGTATTATGAAAAAATTTAAACAATTGACCGTAGAGCAAAGATATCAAATATCAGCTTTACTTCAAAGTGGGAGTACACAAAAACAGATTG
>MVZJ01000207.1 GCA_002069095.1 Bacteroidetes bacterium ADurb.BinA174
ATTTTTTCATAATACAACTATTATAAACATTTTGGCCGAATTTCCCAAGGGAACGCGTTCCCTTGGGAATCTTTTTGACCGTTAATAAATGATATTTAGTTGCATTTACTAATTGAATTTACGTTAAAGATAAAAACTTCCCGATCAAAATCAATCGAGAAGTACTCTAATGTTTATTTTACTTCACCTTTTTAAATAAATACTGCCGTAAACCTGACAACGCGCTGTTTGATAACAGACGACACCGATTTTCCAAAAGGTACGAAAAATCATTGCTCAAGCAAAAACGCGTTGATGAGTATTTTACTACTAAAATTATTTCCGATATATCAATGATTATCAATGTTACACTGTAAAGCATCCGTTTTGATTATGTGCTTTGCGACAGTTGATTTACTTGTTTTGAGTTAATCAAATTCATTATTCGAAGACGCATCAAATGCCACCTGCTCGGAATGGTAAAAAACGGAACTACAAAACACACGTTCAACGACAAAGAGTTTACAACCAAAGAGATAGCAAGACTTCTCGTTAAAAAAGGATTACTGAAACGTTCCAATTTATTGGGTTATTATCATTCATCGGCAATTGTCATCTACAAAGGCATTGAAATAAAATTCTTTTTCAATAAAGCATCCAAGAGAGGGACTTACAACATCTATTGACCACTAATACGGCACTGAATTTCGAGCGATAGAAAAGGATACGCTACAACTGATCGTAAGCGAGTATATATAGCAGGTAATCATCGAGTTATTACTAGATATAGTTGAAATATTGAACTTCGATTCCGAGGTGTTAATTCTCGAATTGGTGTCTGAAAATCAAGAACTTGCAAAATTCATTAATCTAAAACTCCTACGACAAGCAGGGTAAGGAGTTTGCGAAAGTCGAGTTAGTTAAATTATTCAAGGGAAAATGTGATGATAATTCATCCATTAATAAGACGTTTCTTCTACAACTTCGGCTCCGGACAGTGCTGCCGCGCCAGCCACAATTGCTACTGCCGCAATCGTCCAACCCAATAGCTTAGCGTTTTCATTTGTTTCCGAAAAATAATATGTATCGCCCCGTTGCTTTACAAATCCCATTAAAATGTCATGAGAAGAAGTTACTTTATAAGCGCGTGACACGTAAAAAATATCTTCGAAAACCGTTTCAGATTGGTCTTTGCCGTTAACCACAGTAAGATAGGTACGAAACATAAGCGGTGTATTCGCAGGGGTAAAGTAAATTCCGCGAATGCTACCTTCGCCTACTCTTACCTGATTATACACTTGCTTGGGCAAACGCATATTATATAGATCGTACAGCGAAACAGGTGAGAAGTTTGTTCGTGAATTGGGAGGCACAAACAACTTGTTTTGTGACTGCGAAAATTGTTTTAATAAATTAACGGCCGAAATAGTTGTATCGGAAGATAAATTTTGCGCAATTGCTTCGTACACTTTTGCCGATTCATTGGGACCTGAAGCGCTTTGTGCCTGGTGAATGGCATAATCTTCGGCAATTAAAGTAGATTTATCCAAATCGATAAAGACGGGATCATTACTCATATTGTAAACTTCATAATTGACCTTGCCGCCATATTCCCTAAATGAATATGTAACCACGATATTGTTTTTTGTTGTTGAGAAATACCCGTCTTTAGCTGCAGGAAGGCGATTATGATACGATTCAACCGTCGAAAAATAATATGTAGTGCAACCGGATGTCAGCAATCCGAAACCCAACAGTAATAATATAAATGAATTTTTCATAATTGAACTATTAAGAGATAACAGGTAAAATCTGTCTTTATCACCTCACCGTTATATGAAAGCAAGCTTGCTTTCGCTCATGTTTCACATAACATCGCTCATGTTTTTTTAAATCGAAAAGCACTTGTGCCAATACGAGTTTTAACCGTTCGGGTGGAACTTGATGCACAGTATCGGGAATAATTTGTTCGAATCGTTTCCACGATACGTCAAAAGTAGTTCCGTACCGATGAGTTGAATTTTCGCTGGCGTTGATGTTTCTTTTTGTCAGTGTTGAGAGGTCATCGTCGGTGCGAAGAATACTGGTCAGGTAAATCCGGTATAGCGGAAGGTCTTTACTATAAAGTGAATCGCGGAAGTTTTGAGCAATATCGATAAAAAGTTGTGCAGCCGAAGGAACCAGAAAAGGAATGGAATGTGTTATGTTGTGCATTTTATAAAGTTCCAGTTCATCGGGCAAACGAACCAGTTCTTTTTTTAATTTCAGCGTATCGTCGCGTAATGTCATTGGTAAAATCCCGTTGGCAATAGCGGCCGACAAGTGTGCATCGTGTAAATCATTGAATTCCATGTTGTAGTTCCCCGTAAACCGTTGTTTCCGTTCCAATGGAATTCCGCGTGCTGTTTTTACGGTTTCGTCGGTTTCGGCTTTGCCTTTTCCGCAGGAAATAATTAGAAATGTCAGCGAAAATAACAGGATACAGTGAAGGTATTTCATAAAGTAGAGTAAACAGAGATACTAATGTTTAGTTAAGAGTATTAAGTTTTGAGTTTTGAACTTCGACTTTCGTACTCCGATATTCTACCCATTCATCTCACGAAGCCTTATCTTCGTAAGCATTTGCTTGGTGTTCAACGGAAAATCGCCATCCATCATCCACGAATAATAACTGGGCTCGTCGCGTAAAACCTGAGTAACCGATTTGCCTTTGTGCTTACCGAAATTGAATATTTCGATACCGTTTTCATCAAAGACTATTCGTCCGGCAAAATCCACGTTGTTGTTGAAACTGGAATATTCTTTCGACAAGAACGCGATGTCGTTTTCCAAATCGGGATAATGTTCGAGTTGCGACTTCAACACTTCGTATGTGGCAATAGTGTCGGCTTCGGCAGAGTGCGCGTTCTCCAATTCCTTACCGCAATAGAATTTGTAAGCTGCTTCCAGCGTTCGCGGTTCTTTTTTGTGGAAAATAATCTGGACATCTACAAATTTACGCTTGCTCATATCAAAATCCACTCCCGCACGGAGAAACTCTTCCGACAGCATCGGTACATCGAAGCGGCTGGAATTGAAACCTGCCAAATCGCAACCTTCCAGCATATCGGCGAGCGATTTTGCCACTTGTCTGAACGTTGGGCAATCTTTCACATCATCATCGGTAATGCCGTGAATGGCAGTTGCCGGCGGTGGAATAGGCATTTCGGGATTGATGAGCCGCGATTTT
>MVZJ01000208.1 GCA_002069095.1 Bacteroidetes bacterium ADurb.BinA174
TCATCCTGTTTCTTAAGAGTCTGATCTACCCAATCCCAAATAAATCCGCCTTGTAACTGATCGAACTTATAAATTAAATCCCAATAATCTTGCAGGTTGCCGACACTATTTCCCATAGCGTGAGCATATTCGCAAAGTATAAGCGGACGCGGACGACGTTGGTTTACATGTTCCCTCAATCGCCAGATGCGAGCGTACATCGGACAGTAGATATCGGAAATGCCTTCCTGTCGTGAGCCTTCGTACTGCACAGGTCGTGAAGGGTCATACTCTTTAGTCCAGTAATACATTGTTTCAAAATGTTTTCCATATCCCGATTCATTTCCCATCGACCATGTAACTATCGATGTGAAATTCCTGTCGCGTTTTACCATACGTGTCATTCGTTCCATAAAGGGTAATTCCCAGTCGGGATAATTGGCAAGCGTTTTATCTTTATGGTGCGACATACCGTGACTTTCAATATTGGCTTCATCGATAAGATATATGCCCAGCATATCACACAAGCTGTACCATTGTGGGTTGTTGGGATAGTGACTGCATCTTACCGCATTTATATTGAATTGTTTCATCAATGAAATATCTCGTATCATGCTTTCAACGGTTATCGTTCGTCCGTGTTCAGGGTCATGTTCGTGGCGATTGACTCCTTTGAAAGTGATAGCTTTATTGTTCAGCAAGAACAGACCGTTTCTTATCTCTATAGTTCGAAAACCGAACGGATGGCAGAATGATTCCAGTTGCTTGTTGTTTTTATCGCGATATGTTACCACCATTTGATACAGATAAGGACTTTCAGCACTCCACGGTTTTACATTTTTAATAACTTCGGAAAATGAAACCAACGTATCGGTAACTGATTGGATTTTTTTTGTGAACTTTTTAATTTGATTGTACCTGTCCATCAAAGTTACTTCTACGGATTGTCCTTTTTGAGGTTGATGCAAATACAGCTCAGCTTCAAATTGACCATCTTTGTATCCGTTACATAATGGACTTCTCAAAGTGAAATCTTTTACGCGATTTTTGGGTCGGGCATACACATATACACTTCGTTCAATGCCGCTATATTTCCAGTAATCTTGATCTTCGAGGTATGAACCGTCGCTATATCGGAAAACTTTTACAACTAAGCTGTTTTCGCCTTTTTTCAGCAGGTTCGATATATTAAAGTGAGCCGGCAAACGACTATCTTCACTATAGCCAACCAATTTTCCGTTTAGCCAACAGAAAAAGGCGGATTCCACTCCCTCAAAATCGATAAAAATATCCATCTTTTCCCAGTCGTTGGGAATATTGAATGTTCTGTGATACACTCCTACCGGATTGTAATCTTCGGGAACGTAAGGCGGATTTACGGGAAAAGGATAAGCAACATCGGTATAGATAGGCGCATCAAAGCCTTGAAGTTCCCAACTGCCCGGCACATTTATCTTTTTCCAGTCGGATGAAGCGGACTTTAAAATCTCGCTGTCGTTGCATTCCGACGGATTTTTAAACCATCTGAAATTCCACACACCATCCAATGTGATTCGTCTTTCATTTTTTTCGTTGAGAACAAAAATTTCCGATACAGGTTTTTTACTCTGTTCTATTGCTGCATTTTCCGAAATAAAAGGAATAAAATGGGCATGCATTGCTTCCCGATTAATCGAGTTAATCAGCGGTGTTTGCCATGCTTTTTCTGTCCTGTTTTGTGCTTGCAATAAAGTTGTGCCTAATAAGCAGAGCAACAACGACAGATATATTTTTTTGTACTGCATTGTTTGGTAGCGAATAATCGTTGGTTTGTTAGTTGTCATTTTATTGAAGTGAAAATAAAAAAGTTATGCTTTGTGCAAATTTATGAAAATTAATGTGATTACGAATATAAAGAATCGGTTATTGAGCATGTCGAAGTATCCGACTTTCAGCTTTAATTTCTATTTAACTCCTTTTGCATTTCTTGTAAAAGCCGAAGTACTTGTTCGTATTTTAATTGTTTGGATGTTTCTAAAATTTGATTGATTAAGGGACTTTCTTCCTCTTTTTCTACTTCTTCCGCAATGATATTTCTTACATAATCAAACGCCTGTTGTTCATTCGCAAGCATCTCTTTCACATCACGTATCATCAGCTTTCCACCTGCTACAAACTCATCAAAATCTTCATCTTCCAGAATATCAAAATGTTCTTCTGCAATTCGTTCGGTATGTATCTCGAAATAATTTTCTATCAAAAGTGCCATATCGTAGGCATCTTTGTTGTTTTCCAAATGGCGGTCTTTCCACGCAGCAAGTTTTAAAATAAACACTCCCGGAAGCGATGCTACTTTTATCGGTAGTCCATCATCAATTCGTACAGTTAAAGCAAATTCGGCCATCTGTCTAAAACCTACAACCGACATACGCCTTTCGCCTGCCGATTGCCAATAGATAATTCCTCCCTCATTGGCTACTCCGCCAAAAGGAACAATATCAAGCTTGAAAAAACCTTTATATAGAAAACGTTGCAGTTGCAATTTGTCTTTTGAAAAATCACCCTCTTTCGGCAATAGTTCAACTATCGTATCAAACTGTTCCCAATCTGTAATGGCAATAGCAATGTCCAAATCGGCAGTCTTTCTGTCAGGTTGAAAGCCGTACACATTGTGAAGCACCAAATCCCTTGCGGTAGCACCAATTACATAAAAATCGGTCTCAATTTTTTGAAAAAAATCGGTTAGCTTTGTCAGAAGCTCCTTCAGCAACGGATTATCTAACTGCTCACTTGATATGTTGTAAGTACTGTTCATAAACGAGTTTTGCGGTTTCTATATTTCTGCTGTCGCTACTTCCCATTAAATCGGCATAAACTAATAAAGGATGCACTGTTTGAGCAGGATATTCATCTTTCAAGTTAATTGTATAAGGTAGGCGTAAAATTTCAATCCTGCCGTTTTCAGCAGGACGCAATTTTAAGTTTTTGCTTACATCTTGCCAACTTGCATTGGTATAAATAGTATGTAAAGCCGGATTTAGCTGTTGGGTAAGCAAAGCACCCGCATTTTCATTGCCCCACAGAGTAATATTCTCATCTGTGGGATATAACATGTTTTTTTGCCACTGCGTAAAATCTTCGGGATAGATGTAATCCATTTTTTTGAGCAACAATTTAGGACGCACCACATCGTGATAAGCCACAATCCACCTTTTTAATAGTTCAGGCTTATTTT
>MVZJ01000209.1 GCA_002069095.1 Bacteroidetes bacterium ADurb.BinA174
ATCAACACAATCGCTATGGTAGTAGAAGGTTTCAACTTACAGTTAGATATAAATTCAACTCGGCTCGTAGCAAATACAAAGGAACTGGTGCAGGACAAAGCGAAATCAATAGATTGTAAAATTAAGTAGCTGTTACTTTTAAAGTAACTGCTACTTACAAATAATAAACCTAACAGGTTTCAAAAACCTGTTAGGTTTGAGAAATAAAAACATCATCAAAATGAAAACTTTAAAAAACATAACTATAACAGTTTTATTTCTGCTATCAAGCATAGCATTGCAAGCCCAATCCAAACAAATATCCCTATCGGCAAAAAACAGACCGATAAAAGAAGTTTTTGCAGAAATTCAGCAAAAAAGCGGTTACCGCATTCTTTATAACGATGAAATTGTAGCCGATGATTTGCGAGTGTCGGTTGAAACCGCTAATGAAAGCGTTGAGAACATATTGAAAACGTTATTACAAAATAGTGACTTGACATTTATTCCGCAATCCGAAGAGCTAATCATTATTACCAAACGAGAATACGTTGGCGAACGTGCCGAAATATTTGGTACGGTTACGGATGAACACGGTAAGCCCGTACCGTTTGCCAATATAGTTTTGTTTCAGCCTGATGACACTACTAAATTAGGATATGGAGCCGTAACGGATATGAAAGGTTACTACAAATTGGCGAACGTGAAACCAAATAGTTACAGACTGCAAGTATCTTTTGTTGGTTATAAAACATGCCACACAAATTTAACTGTTCCCGAATCGAATATACGCCCAATTGTGCAAAACTTTACGCTTGAAACCGATGAGTTGGTATTGAAAGAGTTGGTTGTAGAAGGACAACGCCCTGCACTAAAAGTAGATGACGGAAAACTTGTGTATCATATTCCTACGTTGTTAAAAAATACGTCGGCAACGAATGCTTACGATGCCGTGAAAGAGATTCCCGGCGTTATGGAACAAGGCGATAATCTCGTACTTATCGGCACAAGCGGAATGACTGTGTTGCTTAACGATAAAAAAACATCCATGACATACGCTCAACTGATGACATTGCTGAAAAGCATTCCAATTTCGCACGTGGAAGATATAGAGATAATGTATAGTGTGCCGCCTCGATACAATATTCGCGGGGCGGTAATTAACGTGAAACTGAAACAGTCGGTTGAAGAAGAGTTGCAAAACACATGGCAGGGCGAGGTAGCGGGCGAGTTTCGGCATCGTTACTATCCCGGTGGTGAAGGACGTACGAGCCTGGTGTATTTAGGAAAGCGAACTATGGTTGACCTGCTTTATTCTTATGGAAACTTTAGAAGCCTCAACAAAGAAATATTAACTTCAAACCATACACTTAACGGGACGGTTTACGATATTAGCCAACAAAGCGGAGGAATAAACAAATATCAGGTTCACAATACTCGCTTAGCACTTCAATACACATTCTACAACAAAGATATAGCAGATGTATCCTACACGGGATTATTCGACAGTTCTGATAACGACCGAACAGCGTCCACGAATATTGCGGGAACGAAAATCAATACAAAAACATACAAATCCGGTCCATCGGCTATGCACAACTTTAAAGTTGGTTATACCGCACATTTTGGGTTAAATTTTGGCGCAGACTATACATTATATGATGACAAATCGGATTATTTTGTACAAAATGAGCAGCAAACCTCGTCTGCGCTTGCCGAAAAACTCAGTTATCAATCCAAACAAAAAATTCATCGAATGATAGTTTGTGCTAACCAATCACATCAACTTAAAAATGATTGGAGTATCAATTACGGATTCAACTATTCGGAAGCAAATACTCAAAACCGTTCAGATGCAACTCAAAACGATTCCGTTTTTGAAGATGCCTCTTTCGATACAAAACAAAAGGAGCATATTTGGAACTTTTTTGCCGGTATTTCCAAATCATTTTCTCAAAAATTATCGGCTCAAATATCATTAGCAGCCGAGTATTACAAAGCCGTTGAAACACGCAACGGGAAAATGAGTATTCTTTGGGACGATGTGGCGTGGTTTCCCACACTCAACGCGAGTTATAACGTTTCTCCCAATCATGTTTTCCAATTTTCTGTATCATCCGACAAAACTTATCCATCGTATTGGAGGCTGAACCCAAGCACTTATTATGTAAGCTCATATACCGTTATGTATGGAAATCCACATCTTCGCCCAAGTCGAGATTATGGCATTGGAATAACATATATCAATAATCGAAAATATGTGATGAGGGCATATTTTAACTATATACCCAATTATTTTACTGAATTGCCCTATCAATCGCACGAGAAATTAGAACAAAAAGTAATATCTCAGAATTACAACTTTCGTCAAAATATAGGACTGATGGGCGTAGTGCCTTTTAAGATGGGTAACCGAGTTTCATCAAGATTTGTAGCTAACGTTATGTATATTCGTGAAAAAGACAATGAGTTTTTCGATATTTCTTTCGATCGTAAAACCGTTTTAGGTATTCTTAATATGAACCATGATATTATTCTTTCCAACAAACCCGATTTGCAAATGAATATTTCGGGATATGTTACAACACCAACGGGTATCCAAGGGTTATATGATTTAAGCTCAGCGGGAAATCTTTCAGCTTCTGTTACTTGGGTATTCGATAGAAGACGTGCCAAAATTATACTAAAAGCAGATGATGTTTTCAATACACGCATACCTCATACAGCATCTATTGATTATAAAGGACAAAAAAGCACATTGAAAGCCTATCGTTACACCCGAACTATTTCCCTTTCTTTCATCTATCGCTTTGGCGGATATAAAGAAAAACAGCGAAAAACAGTTGATACATCACGCTTTGGAACAAATTGATATGCCGCATTAGATCAATATGCGGTCTGATGCATTTACGCTATATTATCTTTTCAACATCTTTATCATCTGCAAGATAGCCATGTTGGTTGTTCTGTTTATATTTTCTTCGCGTGAAGTACCGAATTGATATTTTTGCGTCACGATTTCTTTATTTATTTTAGTGCAAATCCACGTCGTTCCTACCGGTTTTTCCGGTGTGCCGCCATCGGGTCCGGCGATGCCCGAAACGGCAATGCTGCAATCGGCTTTCAGCTTTTCCGATACGTTATGCGCCATTTGTT
>MVZJ01000210.1 GCA_002069095.1 Bacteroidetes bacterium ADurb.BinA174
TAGATATCTCTTTTGCAGCTCCAAATTACAAAACTATCGAGACAAACATTAAAGATGACACATCCAACATGTATTACCCCGCGCTGATGAAGCGCTTTTTAAACTGCGACAGCACATTAACACTGGAAGAAAAACGGCACTTGTATTACGGATTTGTTTTTCAGGATAATTACTCGCCCTACAAAATATCGGAGTACATGGATAGCGCAAAAGTTTTGAAAGGTAAAGCCGATTTAACCGAAGAAGATTACGCGAAGCTTATCGGATTTTATGATAAAGCATTGGAAGAAAATCCTTTCAACACCAATGCTCTTTACGAGAAAATGCACGTTCTTTTTACGACAAAAAGGGCAGATGAACACAGAAAAACCACGAAGCAATACGAGATAATTATTCAAGCTGTGGCAAGTTCCGGCAGAGGACTAACCAAGGAAACGGCTTTTCACGTAATAGAGGTTGCACACGAATATGCTCTGATGCGGGTGCTCGGTCTTCAACCCGGCAGTCAGCAACTTATAGATCACTACGATTATGTGGAGTTCAAACCTAATAAGCATGGCATCAAAGGATTTTATTTCGATATAAGCCAATGTTTTAATCAGCTCAATAAAAATCTTCAGAAGAATTGAACCCACAAAGTAAATTTTATAAACAGTTAAAATATTCAATAATAAATTAACATTAGACATTATTTCGATTAACCCGTATTATTCATCGCAATAAAGGATAAAAATGTGAATAATGCGGGTTTTGCTAATAATTCAATTCACTGCTTCAACAAATATTCCGCAATTTGTACGGCGTTTAAGGCTGCACCTTTGCAGATTTGGTCACCTGATGTCCAGAAAGTCAGTCCATTAGGGTTTGTAAGGTCTTTGCGGATTCTTCCCACGTAAACCGGATCTTGTCCGGCGGCGTCTAACGGCATCGGGTATATTTTTTTCTCCGGATTATCAAGTAAAACAACTCCTTCGGCTTTGGCAAAAGCCTCGCGGGCTTCTTCCACCGATACCGGTCTTTCCGTTTCAATCCAAATGGCTTCGGAATGTGCGCGCAACACCGGAACACGAATACAGGTGGCGCTCACCTCGATATTGTTGTGCATTATCTTACGCGTTTCGTTAAACATCTTCATCTCTTCCTTGGTGTAACCATTTTCGGTAAACACATCTACCTGCGGAATAAGATTATATGCCAACTGATAGGCGAATTTCGAGATCGTCGGATTTTCTTTGTTCACCAGTTGCCGGTGCTGTTCTACCAACTCTGCCATAGCAGAAGCTCCGGCACCTGATGCTGCCTGATAAGTGGACACGTGTACACGTTTGATGTGTGAAATATCCTCAATTGCTTTCAGCGCCACAACCATTTGAATGGTTGTGCAATTGGGATTGGCAATAATGTTTCTCGGACGGTTCAAGGCGTCCTCGGCATTCACTTCGGGCACCACCAAAGGGACATCCTCATCCATGCGGAAAGCGCTCGAATTGTCTATCATAATTGTTCCGTGTTTAGTAATCGTATCGGCAAATTCCATCGATATTCCGCCTCCGGCAGAAGTAAAAGCAATATCAATTCCTTTAAAATCGTCGTTATGCTTAAGTTCTTTCACGATAATTTCCTTACCCCGAAAAGTATATGTTGAACCTGCACTTCTCGATGAACCGAAAAAAAACAATTCATCCACAGGAAAATTTCTTGAATCAAGCACGCGGAGTAATTCCTGGCCTACGGCCCCGCTGATTCCAACAATAGCAACTTTCATTTGCGTAAATAATTTAATTATGATAAATAAATGAAACGGCAAAGGTACGAAAAAACTGCCATCCTTGACAACCCAACACTCAAAAAGTAAGTAATTTTATGACTTTATGCGCAGAAGCGCACATATTTCACCTTAATAATATCTTTTTTACAAAATCGCCAATTCTGATGATGTAATACCCTTTAGGAAGATCGAGTCGATATTCGTTGGTTCCCGCCTTAACTTCTCGGGTATAAACTTTTACACCGACAATGCTGAAAACCTCCAATATTCCATCTTTAGGAAGATTTTCGATAATTAACCGATTTTCCGAAACTTTTATTTTTGTTTCGGTAATGTTTTCTTTCATAACAACTTTTCTGTTTTGATCTTGCGCGGAAATACCTTCAAGTCCAAAACCGAACAACGAAAAGAATATTAAGAGAGTTGTCAGGTAAAATTTTATCATGCAAAAACCTTTCACATTACAAATGTAGGAAAAATTTCAGACCAAAAAGTTAAATTTTTGTCAAAGTTCCAAACTTTGACAAAAATACTAAAGATCAATTATCATCCCTTCATTTGCCAGTTCAGTTTCGGGAAAAATGGACACTGCCTCCTTAAGAAGTTCGTCCGGTTCGTTGTATCGCGACGAAAAATGACCAATAATAAGTTTTTTTACATTCGCAGCTTTAGCTATTTCAGCTGCTTGGCGTGCTGTGGAATGAAATGTTTCTTGTGCCCTTCTGCTCTCGTTTTCGGCAAAAGTGGCTTCGTGATACAACACATTGGCATTAGCAATGTATGGAATAATATCGGAAGAATAAGCCGTGTCGGAACAATAGGCGTATTTTCTGGGTGGATTAGGCGGAGTAGTAAGAATTTCGTTTTTAATCAATTTGCCATCATCGGTTACAAAATCGGCGCCCAATTTTATATCTCTAATCCGACGAAAAGGAATATTGTAAAAATCAATCATTTCGCTCTTGATGTGGCGAGGAGATTCTTTTTCTTCGAAAAGAAAGCCGTTAGTAGGAATCCGGTGTTTCAACGGAAACGACAAAACACGGATGGAATTATTTTCGAATATTTGTTCGTAACTGTCAGGATTTAATGGAATATGATTTATCTTATATGAAAATTGGTTGCCGAAATACTTTATAAACGGGTGAAAAAATATTTCCAATTCGCGATGCGCGTAAATATTTAAATCATTTTTTCTACCCAACATACTGAGCGTGGACAACAATCCCGGAAGTCCGAAAATATGATCGCCATGCAAATGCGAGATAAAAATACTGTGCAGTTTGCTTATCCGCGTTTTATATTTTCGCATTTGGAGTTGTGTTCCCTCGCCGCAATCGATCATAAACAGCTTTTCGTTTAC
>MVZJ01000211.1 GCA_002069095.1 Bacteroidetes bacterium ADurb.BinA174
CCGCGATGCGGTGGACACGCCCATTTACGGAATGCCTGTGTTGAATGTTGATGAAGCCAAAGAAATTTTCATCTGCAATTTCGACCTCAGTCCCGGCTACGCCGGAGTGGAGAATCCGCTTTACACGAAATCAAGCGGTGTGCATTTGCTGCTTGGCGATGCCAAAGATTCCGTCAGCCGGTTAATTTCAGGATTAGATAAAAAGGAAGTTTCCGGTTCAACCGACGAGAAGCCAATTATCGATAATTCTTCCAATATTTTACAGAATGCCAAATCGGTTATCATCGTTCCCGGATACGGAATGGCGTTGGCGCAAGCGCAACATTTGGTTCGTCAATTAGCGGATAAATTAGAAGCCAACGGCGCCGAAGTGCGTTATGCCATTCATCCTGTTGCCGGCCGAATGCCCGGACACATGAACGTGTTGCTTGCCGAAGCCGATGTGCCGTATGAGCAGCTTTACGAAATGGATGCTATAAACGATGACTTCAAAAACGTCGATGCCGTTATCGTTATCGGCGCCAACGACGTGCTCAATCCCGCCGCCCGCGATGCGGTGGACACGCCCATTTATGGAATGCCTGTGTTGAATGTTGATGAAGCCAAAGAAATTTTCATCTGTAATTTCGACCTCAGTCCCGGCTACGCCGGAGTGGAAAATCCGCTTTACACGAAATCAAGCGGGGTGCATTTGTTGTTAGGCGATGCCAAAGATTCACTTTCAAAACTTATAGATTGGTTGAAGTAAAAAATAGTTCTAAAAATGTCCCGAAAAATGGGACATTTTTAGTTTAAAATAGGACATTCCTTCGTTTTCGTACAAAGTTAACTTTGTAATCTAAAAAATTTTATATTTCTTTGTTTTGCTTTATTAATCTTTCCTACCATTAAATGTTTAGTTTCTGAAAATGGAAAATTTCAACAACGACAACCAAATTCAAATAGAACTCACAGAAGAAATTGCACAGGGAACTTACTCAAACTTAGCCATTATCTCACATTCTTCATCGGAGTTTGTGATAGATTTTGTGCGAATTGTTCCGGGTATTCCCAAGGCAAAAGTAAAATCGCGTATTATTCTCACACCGGAACACGCTAAAAGGCTTCTTCTAGCGTTAAGAGACAATATCGATAAATTTGAAAAGATGAACGGGACTATTTCGGTCACTAACGAAAATCCCGGTTTTCTTCCGCCAATAGGAGGAATGGGGCAGGCATAGCTTTCCTCGTCATGTTTAATTATAAGAATCACAGAGTTGTTTAATGGAATCAGAAGTTAAAAAAGAGAAATTCAATTGGTTTAAAATGTTCTGGGAAGGTTTTACCGGTATGTCGAAACTCGGTAAAACACTATGGATAATAGCGATTATAAAGCTAATCATTTTTTTTGCCATATTAAAGCCTATTTTTTTCCAGGATTTTCTCAAATCGCAAGTAAACGAAAAATCGGAAAAAGCGGAATATGTGAGTAAACAACTTACGGGGCGTTCAATAAAATAAGAACAAGAAAAACAACAATTATTCATTTTAATATTTTAAGAATATATGGAATTATTAAGCGTTTCAGCAGTTAATTGGGCTAGAGCACAATTTGCCCTAACCGCCGGTTACCATTGGTTATTTGTGCCTCTCACGCTTGGTTTGGGCGTTATCATGTCTATTATGGAAACCATGTATGTGAGAACTAATGATGAGAAATGGAAAAAACTGGCAAAATTCTGGCAAACTATTTTCGGGATAAACTTTGCAATTGGTGTTGCTACCGGCATTATTCTCGAATTTCAGTTTGGCACAAACTGGTCGAATTATAGTTGGTTTGTGGGTGATATTTTTGGCGCTCCGCTCGCCATTGAAGGAATCGTGGCTTTCTTTATGGAAGCGACATTTATTTCGATAATGTTTTTCGGATGGAATCGTGTAAGTAAAAAAATGCACTTGGCGTCAACCTGGCTTACGACAATTGGGGCTACTTTATCTGCATTTTGGATTTTAGTTGCCAATGCTTGGATGCAATATCCGATTGGCATGGAATTCAACCCTGAAACCGTTCGTAATGAAATGGTCGATTTTTGGGCAATTGTTTCTTCGCCCGTGGCAATCAATAAGTTCTTCCACGCCGTACTTGCAGGCTGGGGAGTTGGAGCCTCTTTTGTGGTAGGCATTGGAGCATGGTATTTACTTAAAAAACGTCACGTGGACTTTGCTCTGAAAAGCATTAAAATTGGAGCAATTTTCGGTCTAATTGCTTTTGTTTTATTGGCTGTTACCGGTGATGGGTCGGCTTATCAGGTTACGCAAAAACAACCGATGAAAACAGCTGTCATGGAAGGTTTGTATAAAGGAAAAGAAGGTGCCGGATTAATTGCAATAGGTATTTTAAATCCGGAAAAGAAGAAATACAACGATGATGTAAATCCTTATATCTTTAAAATTGAAATTCCCAAAATGCTTTCGTTGATGGGATATAGGAATATCAATGCTTTTGTGCCCGGTATAAAAGACATTGTCGACGGAGGCTATGCGCTGCAAGACGGAACAACAGCTTTGTCTTTTCAGGAAAAGAAGGCTCGCGGACAAATAGCCATTGAAGCATTGGCCAACTATCAGGTTGCGAAAAAAGAAGGCCGCGATACCGATGCTGCCAATTTCGAAACTACATTGCGCGAGAATTACGCCTATTTCGGTTACGGATATTTAGATACCGAAGAAGATTTAATTCCCAATGTTCCGCTCACGTTCTACAGTTTCCATATCATGGTGCTCATCGGAGCATATTTTATCCTTTTCTTTGCCGTTGTCTTGTATTTTTATCGCAAGAAAAAAATACACACTGCAAAGTGGCTGCAATATGTGGCGTTGTGGAGTATTCCATTGTCATATCTTGCCGGACAATTGGGCTGGGTGGTTGCCGAAGTAGGCCGCCAACCGTGGACAATTCAGGATGTTTTGCCTGTTCAAGCGGCTGTTTCCGCGGTTTCCTCAGGTAATGTGACAACTACTTTTATTCTTTTTGCAATTTTATTTACGGCGTTACTCATTGCAGAAGTAACAATTATGGTTAAACAAATTAAAAAAGGACCCGAGCCGTTGAAA
>MVZJ01000212.1 GCA_002069095.1 Bacteroidetes bacterium ADurb.BinA174
AATATCGGCGGTATTCCGGAAATGATTTCGCACGGCAAAAACGGATATGTGGCGAAATATAAAGATGCCGATGACTTGGCAAAGGGCATCCTTTGGACTCTCTACAAAGCCGATGCTGAAACACTATCGGCAAATGCACGTGAGAAAGTGTTGACGGAGTATGCACAAGAAAAAATCATTAAACGTTATCTCTCCGTTTATGAAGAATAAGATGACCGATAAACAATTTTGGGAAGAGTATTGGGCAAATTATCAATACGATAAAATACCCCAAAAAGTGGTTTTTGAAAAATTCATGCCTCGCTTCGATAAAAAGAAAAGTTTTATTGATATAGGTGGATTCCCGGGAACATTGGCCGCTTTTTTCTACAAAAGAGGCATTACAGATGTAACGGTTCTCGACTTCGTCATGAATACCGATATTGTACGTAAATTTGAGTCAATCAATCAGCTACCCGAAAACTCAATCCAATGTATTCAAGCTGATTTTTTTAACTTTGAATCCGAAAAAAAATATGACATTGTTTTTTCGTCAGGATTTGTTGAACATTTTCAAAACACTAACGATGTTATTCAACGACATGTAAACCTGATGTCGGAAAACGGACAACTACTTATTCTTATTCCCAACTTTTTAGGGATAAACGGGAAAGTTCAAGCCCGATACGACAAAGAAAATTTAGCTGCACACAATTTACAATCGATGAACATAAACTATTTAAAAAGTATCATGCAGCATTTCAATTTTAGTAAGTTTTCGGTGGAATATATTGGCAAACCAATGGTTTGGCTTGAACCGAAACCGCAAAACAAACCCTATCGGAAACGTGTTAAAACTCTAAGTTATTTATTGAAACTATTCCCAATAAAAGGGCGTATGTTATCGCCTTTTATTGCCATATATGCTGAAAAATGAAAATATTATCCGTCATAACCGTAACTTACAACGCCGAAAAAACGTTGGAACGTACGCTGAAAAGTGTTCACGAGCAGTCGTATCCTCACATCGAACACGTGATTGTTGACGGAAATTCTAAAGACAAAACGGTCGATTTAATCCGAAAACAGGATAATGAAAAAATGGTGTGGATAAGTGAGCCCGACAAAGGTCTGTACGATGCTATGAATAAGGCGGCTGCAATGGCATCGGGCGATTATCTCTGTTTTTTGAACGCGGGCGATACCTTTTTCGCACCCGATTCGGTAGAGAAAATGATGAACTCTTTTCCCGAAACCGAATCGCCTGATATTCTTTTTGGCGAAACAGCAATTGTTGACGACAACGGTAACTTTTTGTATATGCGGCGATTAAAAGCACCCGAAAATCTCACTTGGAAAAGTTTCAAGCAAGGGATGTTGGTGTGCCATCAGGCTTTTATCGTGAAACGGGAACTATTTGAGCCCTACGATCTGCACTATCGTTTTTCATCCGATTTCGATTGGGCTGTGCGAATGATGAAAAGAGCAAAAAAAATCCACAACACCCGACTTACGCTTATCAACTACCTGAACGAAGGCATGACCACCCAAAACCGAAAAGCTTCGCTTAAAGAACGTTATCGGATTATGGCGAAACACTACGGACAAATTTCCACATTTTTATATCATATTTGGTTTGTAGTTAGGGCGATATATAAATAGGCATAACGTTAATAAACAATCAGACAAAAGGCTTCAGCCGAAATTTATTTTATAAGCTTGGGCTAAAGCCCCAATATTTTCCAATTGTTTTCCATGCCTTAAAAGGCATGGCAACTGATAAATAAAGAGTAATGAAATACAGAAGAAAACTAAAAGTTGAAGAACTCAACCGCATCAGCATAGAAGAGTTTCAGGAAGCAAAGAAAATTCCCTTGATTGTTGTGCTCGATAACGTGCGCAGTCTGAATAATATCGGTTCTGTTTTTCGCACAAGCGATGCGTTCCGTGTGGAAGAGATTTTCTTATGCGGAATCACAGCCACACCGCCTAATGTAGAAATTCACAAAACCGCTCTCGGTGCGGAAGATTCGGTAAAATGGCGATATTTTGAAGAAACTATTTCAGCAGTTGAAGAGTTAAAAGCAGAAGACTACACTGTTTTTTCCATAGAGCAAGCCGAAAACAGTATTTCGTTGGAATCAGTTCAGTTAGATAAAAACAAAAAGTACGCCGTTATTTTAGGGCACGAAGTTCACGGAGTGCAACAATCGGTAATTGACGCATCCGACGGATGTATCGAAATTCCGCAATACGGCACAAAACACTCTCTTAATGTTTCAGTTACTGCAGGTATTGTGATTTGGGATTTTTTTAAACAAATGCAATAATAGTTTTTAAAACTATCTTTCGTGTGCTGTTCCCCGTCTTTCAGCTTTCACCATTTTGTAAAGCTGATCATTTGGGCGGATTTTTTCGGGAGTTTTAATTGAGAAATGTTCTCCTTTCACAGCTTTATCAACTTGCTTTAAATCCACATGAATATCTTCAGCCGACAAGAAAACCGCACCTGTGGTTGGTCCGGTAATTAGCAATTCGTCGCCTGTTTTTATCGATTGTGTTTCTACCAAAAATTCCGTTACGCCGATATTCCCAAAATGCTTAATGGCTTTACCTACGTAAACTTTTCGTTTGGTGGCGCCGGATCCGTAGCGATGTGTCCATTCTCCCAAGCGTTGGCCGAGGTAATATCCGTCCCAGAATCCGCGATTGAAAACGGTTGCCAGTTTCTCGTTCCACATATCAATTTTTACCTGTGAAAAACTGCCGTCGCAATATGACTGGACAGCTTCCTTGTAACACGAAGTTACCAATCGAACGTATTCCGGTCCACGGGCACGTCCCTCAATTTTGAAAACCCGAACTCCGGCATCCATCATCTTATTCATAAAATGAATGGTCTTTAGGTCTTTGGGCGACATGATGTATTCGTTATCGATTTCCAGTTCAATTTCGCTATCCTTGTCTTTTACAATATATCCGTGGCGACAAATCTGATTGCAAGCTCCGCGATTTGCCGATAATTCTTTTTCGTGCAAACTCAGGTAACACTTTCCCGAAACCGCCATACACAACGCTCCGTGAGCAAACATCTCGA
>MVZJ01000213.1 GCA_002069095.1 Bacteroidetes bacterium ADurb.BinA174
GGAGCATCTTTGCTTTCCCACCAAATTCCTTTTAGTAAAGAAGTATCAACTTCAGTGACATATTCTGCTAAAATGGGTGCAGAATTTATTCCCTTATTTTCTACTTTCTTTGTTTGACAAGCTAAAAACAGTGTAAAACTCAAAAGAAAGAACACATTTTTAAACTTCATAATTGTTTTTATTAAAAGTTATTATTAATATTTATTTTCAAATTGATTATACTATTTACAAGTAGTCAAATTATTCCAAAGTCCTCCTTCGGTGGTTGGGAGGCTGGGCTTAATTCAACATAACCTGCCCTCCGGTAATGGGAAGAGCTTGTCCGGTTTCTCCACACTGATCCATCAGATATAATACTCCCTTAGTAACATCTTCGGGTGTGCAGCCTTTTCGCATTGGTACTTGTGCCAAATAGAACTCTTTTACGTCTTCAACGGTTTTTGCTCCGGGCACTTTTCCTGCTTTTAAGTATTGAACAAACAGTCCGTTATTGGGATTGCTCCAAAGCGGACCTTCATAGTAGTTTCCCGGACAAATGGCATTAACCTTGATGCGGAACGGTGCAAGTTCCAATGCAAATGATTGTGTAAGTCCGATTCCTCCAAATTTACCTCCTGCATACGTAAAGTTGGCTCTGCTACCGCGTAATCCCGATTTGGAGTTAATCTGAATAATATCGGCATAATAGCTCTTATGTGCATGCGAGGTTTGCAACTTCATTATTTTGCTCACTACTTTGGTGCAAAGGAAATAGGCGTTGTAATTGATTTTGGTTACGAACTCGAAGTTTTCCGGAGTCATATCCTCCAATCCGCCTGCACGCAACACGCCTGCATTGCTAATAAAGCAATCTATTCCTCCAAAATGACAGACTGTTTCGTGAACAAGGTTTTGCAAACTATCCATATCCGCCACATTTGTTTTTACAAAAATAGCCCGATTGCTTTTTGCAATAGCATTGAATTTTTCTGTGGTTGCTTTGCCTGCTTCTTCGTTTAAATCGGCAACAACGATGTTGGCACCTTCCTGTAACAGACATTCGGCAATTCCTTCGCCAAAGCCTTGTGCGGCTCCGGTAACAATAATGGTTTTATTTTCAACTCTGCCGTTGCTTTGCCTGTTCGATATGCTTCGACGGTAATTTTCCACCTCCCAATTATCAATAAAATCGATTTGAGTTTGAGTCATTGGGTGTGCTCCGCCAAAAGATTGAGAAATATAGGCGACTTTCATCGCATCCTCAAAAACATCCAAAATAATATCACACTGCTTGGCATTATCTCCCACAGCAACTAAGCCGATGCCTTTAATTAAAAGGACTTTGGGCAAATATCCAAACTTACTTACAAATTCGGGAATTCGTTTTTTTGCATCGGAAATGACTTGTTCAGGCGAATTATCGTTAAAGAACAGATAATTTGATTTGCAATAAACTATTTGGTCCGGTGTAAATGGTTTTACCAAGTTTTGCTGATGCTCTTCACTATCGTAGAAATATTTAATCAACTCGTTTTTGCGAACTTTCAGCGTTTTGAGATTTTCTGTTGAAACCATCATTCGCAAAGCCGGAAGAATTTCTTCCGTGCAGCTACACGTAGCTCTTTCGCCAGTAGGAATGGGATTTTTTACTGCTTTTTCAAGTTTGGTGAAGATTGAATCGTAAATCGATTTAATCTCCTCAACAGTATTAGCTGCCACGAAAATTCCGTGATTTTGCAACCAGATAATCTGCGGTTCTTCACTGAACTTTCGGCGATACTCTTTTATTTTTTCATCAACCTTTTTGAAAAGTACATATCCCGGATCGGTATATTCGATATAAATAAGTTTCTCGCCAAAAAGATTTAGCAACTCTTTTTCAGCGTTTTGTGAACCCATTAATCCGTTTACAAGCGTTGGATGTAAATGAACAACAAAGGCATATTCTATAACATTGTGCATCGATGTTTCCACCGAAGGGCGTTTCTCTTTTGTGATTGTGGCTGCTGCCAAATCATTCTTCACCTGCTCTTCCCGCTCTGTGGGATTATTGCTGTATTCCTTATCTGACATAGGGTTCAGGAGAGCACGGTCAAGAACGGCGAAACCATCTTCGGTAATAGTAGCCAATGGATATCCGCTTGCTTTCACCCATATTTTTCCCTTGTTTTTATAGGATGTGTTTCCACCTCCGGCAATAACAAAACGACTGTCCTTGCCGTAAAATTGCGATATGGAAATTAAATCTTGAATTTCTTTCATATTTATATACTTTTTTATTGCCACAAAGACACTAAGGCTCAAAGTTACACTATGATTTCTTGTAAGATACTATTTTTACCACAAAGGTACAAAATCAAAAAAACTATATTACAAAACGTTTTATCCCGTTTTTTATAACAGGAACATCAAAGTTTATCAAATACCCAAGCCGTTTTCCGGTTAGCTTCAAATGACTCAAAACTTGCGCGCTCCACACAGGATTAACTGTCTCAACTGCTTTTAACTCACAAATAACCAAATCATTTACCATCACATCCAATTTTAATCCTTCGGAAAATGTAATCCCGTCAAAAACAATAGGAATGCTCATTTGTCTTTTTACGTCATATCCCATTTTTTGAAGAACGTGACAGAAACAAATTTCGTAAACTTTCTCCAACAATCCAGGACCTAATTCATTGTGAACTACAAAAGCTGCATGCACAATTGCCTTTCCAATCTTCTCTTCTTCTTCCGATAATGATTCAAATTTTTTAGACATGTAGTTTTCTTTGTGTTCCTTAGCGCCTTTGAGCCTTTGTGGCTAAATTACAGAAATTAATTCATCTCCAAGTTTTACAAACTCATCCCGTTTTGCTCTTTCCGCATCTCCCTCTTTATCCACATAACCACTCAGCCCTTGTGCAACCAAATGTTGATGAGCAGCAACAACGCAAGCACCCTCATAATTTATCTGCAACAGTTTTTCCGATAACGGTGTTCGATTACGAGCAAAAAGCTCAATGGGTTCCATCATTGGCGAGTTGTGTTCACTTCCGAAAGTTACCACAAAACCTTTTTCGTGCAGA
>MVZJ01000214.1 GCA_002069095.1 Bacteroidetes bacterium ADurb.BinA174
GCGCGTTTCACCGGCCGAAAGCATCACGAGAATCTCACCCTCGGCCGGAGTAAGTCCAAGAATATTGGATAATTTCATCGATATTCGTGTTATACATTTGCGCTATTCCAAACAACGTTTCACCCCGTGTTATCGTGTGGCGGAACGTGTGATTTTGGTCTATAGAAAGCTGTTGTGAAGGTTGAGTTACGGGTGCGGGAGGTTGTGTTGACTGATTGATCGGTATTAGCAACTCCTGCCCATTTTTCAGCTCTGCGCTGGCTGAAGGATTATGCTTCAAAATATCGTTTACCGATACGTTAAATGTCCGCGAAATGGCAAATAGCCCTTCGCCCTGCTTAACCGTGTATTTGTAATAGGTTTGCCCGTTTATTGTGATTGTTTCGTAAGCCGGTGTTTGGGCAGTGCTCATCGATATGAAGATTGTAACAAAGAGAAATAATAATAATATTTTTCTCATTTCGAGTGACTTATGCATTCCTTTTGTTTTAAATTTTCCAATAAAAACTATTAAAACACAAAATTACAAATAATTATTAGTTTGGTAACTTCGCTTATGTTAATTAAACTAATAACAATTTTATGGGTGTTTCTGTTCTAAGTGAAATTTTAAAAATAACTTTCTCATTTTGCTTTTAGCCATTGGTTAATTAGCTTTGCGCCCAAACTAATTTGGCAAGTGGTGATTATTTGCACTTCCCTGCCAATAGCTAATAACCTATGATACAAAGTTGGATAAATTATTTTTTCAACATTACTTATCGGTTGATTTTTCCTTTATCGCGGTACTCTTGATAGAGTTTATTGAACTTTTCCGATTTCCGGTGCGATTCGTACTTTTTAATGATTTCTTGCGATTTTTTGTATAATTTTTCTGCTTCCTCCAGTTTCAATTCGTTGGTTTTTTCAATGGATTTATTGGTTAGTTTGGCCGCTTTTTTTGCATCGGAATTCACTCCGCCGCAGGAAGTGAAAAGCATAACTGCAAACAAAAGAATGCTTAAAATATATTTTCCTATTTGTTTCATTATTTTTGATTTGTTGTTTAATGTTGTTTGATAGACGAATTAACACATAACCCTTCCTCGTCTTGTGGCACTCCCTTTAGCGAAGGGGACGAACGATCCCGATAGTTATCGGGAGAGCAGAGGGGTTATGCTGCGTAACCTGCCCTCAGTAGACACCACAGACAAGTTTCTTTCCATCAAAACGGGAGTGCTTCTTTCCCGTTCTCGGCTATAAAATCACTTGAAGTCATTTTGGGAACGGCTTCCACGGCTTTAGCGGTCTGTCTCGAATTCATTTTCGAAGTGCGTTCTATATAGTTGGGTTTCTTGCGTCCCACATTATGGTCGTCCAAATTTTCGAACCGGGCGTATTCGTTATCGAATCGCATAACGGCGACGCCCGTCGGTCCGTTACGGTGTTTGGCCACGATAATTTCTGCCATCCCTATAAGTGAGTTTCCGCTCTCGTCTTCGGTAATTCGGTAATATTCGGGCCGATGAATGAAACAAACCAAATCAGCATCCTGCTCAATGGCTCCTGATTCACGCAAATCGGCCAACTGCGGGCGTTTTCCTTCATTGCCCTGACGGATTTCAACCCCACGATTCAATTGCGATATCGCAATTATAGGAATATTCAGTTCCTTTGCCAACCCTTTCAACGATCGCGATATTATACTTACTTCCTGTTCGCGGCTACCGTAACCCATTCCGCTGGCGTTCATCAGTTGCAGGTAATCTATCACAAGTACCTTAACGTTGTGTTCACGCACTAATCGGCGTGCTTTTGTCCGCAACTCAAACACCGATAAACTGGGCGTGTCATCTATGAAAATGGGGGCATCGTAAAGCTCCTTAATTTTTATGTCTAACCTATCCCACTCGTCTTGCGTCAACCGTCCGCTTTTGATGCTTTCTCCCTTGATCTGACAAACATTCACTATCAAACGGTTAACCAATTGTACATTAGACATTTCAAGCGAAAAAAATCCAATCGGCTGTTCGTAATTGATAGCGATATTTTTTGCCATCGAAAGCACAAAAGCCGTTTTTCCCATCGCTGGGCGGGCAGCAATAATGATAAGGTCGGAATTTTGCAAACCCATCGTCAGTTTATCCAACTGGTTAAATCCGGTGGGAATACCGCTCATTCCGTCTTTCCGGTTGGCAGCGAGTTGAATGATCTTCATCGCCTCTTTGATGATCGGATTGATCTGAATTACATCCTTTTTTACGTTCCGTTGTGAAATTTCGAAAAGCCGTCCTTCGGTTTCCTGCATCAAATCGTCCACATCGATGGTTTCGTCGAAAGCCTGCTGCGTAACATCGGATGAAAAAGTTATAAGCTCGCGTGCTAAGTATTTTTGGGCAATAATGCGCGAGTGGTATTCGATGTGCGCTGCCGATGCTACTTTTTCCGATAATTCAGCAATGTAAACCGCTCCACCGGCCGATTGAAGTTCACCCAAGCGTCTTAATTCTTCCACCACGGTGAGCACGTCAACCGGTTTTTGCTGAATTGCTAAGCTTTGAATGGCTCCGAAAATTATCTTGTGAACGGGATTGTAAAAGCTTTCGGGTTTTAAAATGTCGCTCACTACCGAATAAGCATCCTTTTCGAGCATCAACGCTCCTAAAACGGCTTCTTCCAGTTCAGGGGCTTGTGGCGGTAACTTTCCGATTTCGGGTACAATTACAGTTTTTTCAACGATTTTTGTGTTTCTTTGTCGTTTCTGTTTCTCCATTTTTGATTCTAATAGATCTTTATTCAAAAAGATTCCAAAGTTATCCCGTAAATTTAAAACCACCCAATTTTTGATGATTTTGTTATGATGTTTTTATCAACATACGGTGTTGAAAACTTTTTTATTTACCTGAGTTTCGTTTAACCATTGCGTTATTTTATTGAATAATAAGGTAATAAGGTTGATAATAATTGACTATTTAATCACTAGTGTCCGGTTGTTTAATATATTAAATCGCTGTAATGCTCTCTGATAAAGCATTACAGGAGTTTTTTATTT
>MVZJ01000215.1 GCA_002069095.1 Bacteroidetes bacterium ADurb.BinA174
TTTCAGATAATAAGTAACGGCAAAAATAAATATGCCGGTGATAAGGAGTAAAACCGGATACAACGAGGAATTGTCCATTCTGATGCGGTTGATGAGAACTACCGAAAACTTACCCATAAAATATCCCAATAGTGATCCAACAACAAGCTGAATAACTATATTTACGGCTACCATTACGTAATTGGGGTCGCTGCCCGAATTGATAATACTTATAAATGTAATGGTAAGCATATAAGCCATAGGGTCGTTACTACCGCTTTCGAGTTCAAGCAAAGGACGAAGATTATTTTTCAACGTAAGCCCTTTGGAGCGAAGAATACCGAAAACCGACGCAGAATCGGTAGATGAAACGGTAGAAGCCAGTAACATAGCTGTCAGGAATCCCATTCCTAATCCTGCATAAAACCGATCGGATAACCACCAGATAAAAACACCCGTGATAATGGCGGTAATAAAAACTCCCAACGTTGCCAAAACTACTCCCGGCTTAATAACCGGTTTAATTTCCGAAAACTTGGTATCTAACCCACCCGAGAAAAGAATAATTGCTAAACAAACGGTTCCGATGGCTTGTGCAATTTGAATATTTTCGAACCTAAGACCAAATCCGTCTCCGCCAAAAATCATTCCCACCATCAAGAAGAGCAACAACACCGGAACACCAAATTTATGTCCGGCTTTACCTACTACCATACTCACGAAAAAAAGAAAAGAACCAATAAGTAATAGGAGTTCAGTTGATAGTGCCATTTCAATATTTTAAGATTGTTTGAATATTATCTGATTTTCCTTAATGATGAGTTTAGCTGTTTTTCCCATCACAAGCGGAAAATTATGTTTTACGTGACCTACCGGAAAGTCGAAACAAACCGGAAAAGCATATTCGGCCACCGACAAGGCGATGGATTCATAAAGAGTAGAATACATTTCGTTATCTTCGGTATAATCGTTAAATTGCCCAACGATCAACCCTGAAATTTTGTCAAAAACTCCTGCGAGTTTAAGTTGATTGATGTACCTGTCAACTTTATACGGTTCTTCACCAATGTCTTCGATAAACATCACACCGTTTTTGGGAATTTTAGCAAATTTGGAACCTAAAATCCCGCAAAAAACTGAAAGGTTACCGCCAAATAATCGTCCTGAGGCCTTACCTTTCCGGTTGAGATGAGCATAGTTTGCAACAGGAATTTCGTAAACGATTCGCTCGCCAACTAAAATGGCTTTTGTAAAACGAACCGAAATGTCATCGGCTCCTTCTTCGGCAAAATGTTTTGCCATTGGCCCGTGAATGGACATTATTCCGTTGCTTTGCAATGCTGCGTGCAAAACGGTTATATCGCTGTAACCTACAACCCATTTCGGGTGTTGTTTAATGCCGGTGAAATCGAGTTTGTCGAGCAAATGTACTGTTCCGTATCCACCGCGCGAACAGAAAATCAACTTCACATCGGGGTCGTTCATTGCTTTTTGTAAATCCGATAAACGTTGGTCTACAAATCCGCTGAAACGTCCGGTATGGCATAAAGCATTTTCGGAAATCTCCACTCTCAATCCCCACTCACTGAGTAATTCAACGGCTTTTTCCACCAATCCGGCATCGATTTTTCCTGCAGGCGAAAGAATTACGGCATTATCGCCGAGTTGTAATTTTGGAGGTTGAAACATACCTATTTCGAGTTTGAGATTTTAAACTTCAAACATCAGATTTCAAGTTTTTACATTGTCTGAAATCTGATGTCCGATATATGTTATCTGTTTTTTATGCATCAATATGTGCATAAGTGGCATTTTCTTCGATAAACTCCCGGCGCGGAGCCACATCCTCGCCCATAAGCATGGAGAAAACCATGTCGGCGTCCGCCGCATTTTCGATGGTTACCTGACGAAGCGTACGTTTTTCGGGATTCATAGTAGTTTCCCAAAGCTGTTCGGCGTTCATCTCACCAAGACCTTTGTATCGTTGCGTGTGAATGGCGTTCTCATTGCCGTCGGCATATTTGTCAATAAACGCCTGGCGCTGACGGTCGTTCCAGCAATATTCCTCGATTTTACCCTTCTTGCACAAGTAAAGCGGAGGCGTAGCAATATATACATAACCGTTCTCAATAAGCGGTTTCATATACCGGAAAAAGAACGTTAAAATTAACGTGGCAATGTGGCTTCCGTCCACATCAGCATCGGTCATGATCACCACTTTGTGGTAACGAAGTTTTTCGATATTCAGCGCTTTGGAATCTTCTTCCGTTCCGATAGTTACGCCAAGGGCGGTGTAAATATTACGGATTTCTTCGTTCTCGAAAACCCGGTGAGTCATTACCTTTTCCACGTTCAGGATTTTTCCGCGAAGCGGCAGGATTGCCTGAAATATGCGGTCGCGACCTTGCTTGGCTGTTCCGCCTGCCGAATCCCCTTCCACGATAAAAATTTCGCATTTTTCGGCATCCCTATCGGAACAATCGGCTAATTTCCCGGGGAGTCCACCACCCGATAACGGCGATTTCCGTTGTATTAATTCTCGCGCTTTACGCGCAGCATGACGTGCAGTAGCTGCTAAAATTACTTTCTCAACAATGATTTTTGCTTCTTTGGGATGCTCTTCCAAATAAATTGTCAACATCTCACCAATTGCCTGATCTACAGCGCCAATAACCTCACTATTTCCTAGTTTGGTCTTGGTTTGTCCTTCAAATTGCGGTTCGGCAACTTTTACGGATAACACCGCTGTAAGTCCTTCACGAAAGTCATCGCCGCTAATTTCCACCTTCACTTTTTCGAGCATTTTGGAATCTTCGGCATATTTTTTCAACGTACGCGAAAGCCCTCTGCGAAAACCGGTAAGGTGAGTACCGCCCTCAATAGTGTTGATATTGTTGACATAAGAGAACACGTTTTCGTTGTATGTTGAATTGTACGTCATGGCTATTTCAATGGGAATTCCATTTTTTTCGTAACGATG
>MVZJ01000216.1 GCA_002069095.1 Bacteroidetes bacterium ADurb.BinA174
GCAAAAACGGCAATTGCAGTTTCATCGGCAATCTCTTTGGAAAGATTGGCAAACTCGGTTTCGATGGATGGTTTCAACAAACGTTTGTAAGAGTCCTCAACTGCATCTTCTATAAAGTCGGCAGCAGGAACGTTCTTTGTAGCATATCGCGGAACGAGCTTATCCAAACAGTTTTCGTCATCGGGTGAAATGGAAACTCGCAGAAAACCTTCCGCCTCTCCACGACGGATTGCTAAAATTCGATGTGACGGACAACGAGATAACGGTGCAGAAAAGTCGAAATAATCTTTGTATTTTTCGCCCTCTTCCTCTTTGCCTTTTATCACTTTGGCAGTAATCACCGCTTCACGAACGAAAATATTTCGCACGGTTTGTCGCGATTTTTCATCTTCATTCACCCACTCTGCAATAATATCGCAAGCACCTTTCAGAGCAGCATCGGTATCAGGCACATCCTCATTTAAAAACTCTTTCGCTTTGGATTCAGGCTCTCCGTTTTGTTGCAGCATCAACCATTTTGCCAACGGCTCCAATCCACGTTTACGAGCGATTTCGGCACGAGTTTGTCGTTTGGGTTTGTACGGCAGATAAATATCTTCCAACTCAATGGCATCCCAACAGTTTTCGATTCTCTCTTTCAGTTCCGGTGTCAGTTTTTCTTGCTCCTCAATAGACGAAAGAATGGTCTGTTTTCGTTTTTCGAGTTCTATAAACTTATCGTTCAGCGATTTAATGTCGGATATTTGCACTTCGTCCAACGCACCTGTTACTTCCTTTCGGTATCGACTGATAAAAGGAATAGTTGCTCCTTCATTGAGAAGTGCAATTGTGTTTTGTACACTTTTGAGAGATAAATTGAGTTGTTTTGAAATGAGTTGATGAATGATAGACATAACAAGCCTGTTTAGTTTTTTTAGGATGCAAAATTACGAAAATGTTCAGAAGGAGAAAAATATTACTACCTTTGTTCTTATCATAATTTGTGTGTAAATTTAATTGTCTGATGAATAACATTAGAACAGGAAAGAGGAAAGAAAATGGCAAAATTAAAAACAGCATATTTTTGTACAAATTGCGGAAACGAATCGCCTAAATGGATGGGAAAATGTCCCGCTTGTGGCGAATGGGGTTCACTGGTGGAAGAGCTGGTGCGGAAAGAGTCCGCCTCGAAAGTTTCCGACAGTCGTTCGTTTGAAAGCGTAAGAAGTCAACCGCTTTCGCTGCGGGAGATTAAGGCTGAGCAGGAGCCGCGAATCGATATGCAGGACGAAGAATTAAACAGAGTGCTGGGCGGTGGATTGGTTCCCGCCTCATTGGTGCTGATTGGCGGCGAACCGGGCATCGGGAAATCGACGCTTGTGTTACAAACCGTATTGAAACTGTCAGACTTAAAATCCTTATACGTTTCGGGTGAAGAGAGCACACGACAAATAAAACTTCGCGCCGAAAGAATCGGAATTGAAAACGATAACTGCCTGATTGTGTGCGAGACCAATCTCGATGAGATATTTACACACATAAAAAACACATTGCCGCAACTTGTTATTATCGACTCCATTCAAACCGTTTACAGCGAAGCGTTGGAGTCGTCGCCCGGAAGTATTTCGCAAGTGCGTGAATGTGCGGCATCTATTCTTAAATTTGCGAAACAGTCGGGAACTCCTATTATTCTTATCGGCCACATCACGAAAGAAGGGAATATTGCCGGACCGAAAGTGCTGGAACACATTGTGGATACCGTGTTGCAGTTTGAAGGCGACCAACATTATATGTACCGCATTTTGCGCAGCATCAAAAACCGATTTGGCAGCACTTCGGAATTAGGTATTTACGAAATGAATCAATCGGGTTTGCGCGAAGTAAATAATCCGTCGGAACTGTTGCTTACGCAAAATCACGAAGGGTTGAGCGGTGTAGCCATTTCCGCTGTTATCGAAGGTGTTCGTCCGTTTCTGATTGAAACTCAGGCGTTGGTAAGCACGGCGGCGTATGGTGGAAATCCGCAACGCTCCGCCACCGGATTCGATATTCGCAGAATGAATATGCTGCTGGCGGTTCTGGAAAAACGCGCCGGATTTAAATTGGCTCAAAAAGATGTTTTCCTGAATATTGCCGGAGGATTGCGCGTGAGCGACCCGGGAATGGACTTGGCGGTTATCAGTTCCATTCTCTCATCGAGTTTGGATATTGCAATTGACCGAGAAACCTGTTTGGCAGGTGAAGTGGGATTATCGGGTGAAATTCGCCCCGTGAACCGTATCGAACAGCGTATTCAGGAAGCTGAAAAATTGGGATTTTCTCGTATCATTATCCCAACAAACAACCTAAAAGGTTTTACGAAGAAAGTAAAAATCAAAATTCAACAAGTGCAAAAAGTGAGTGATGCTTTTAGATTGTTGTTTTAATGCGTAAATATTCATATAAACTGTTTGTTCTTTAAAATTTTAGGCGTATCTTTGCAACCCAAAAACTTTTAAATAATTTTTTACAAACAGTTTTATGTATTTAGATTCTGAAAAAAAGAAAGAAATCTTTGCAAAGCACGGAAAGTCTAACACTGATACTGGCTCACCTGAAGCGCAGATAGCATTGTTTTCATACCGTATTTCGCATTTGACTGAACATTTGAAGTCAAACAAAAAAGATTATAACACGGAACGTTCATTGAAAATTTTAGTTGGTAAACGTCGTCGTTTACTCGATTACCTGATTGAAAAAGATATCGAAAGATATAGAGCAATCGTTAAAGAATTAGGTTTGAGAAAATAAAATTTTCTGAAGAAAAAACTAAAAAGAGAGTAAATGCCATTTGGTGTTGCTCTCTTTTTTTTATTTGAACTCAACCGATTATTAAAAAAGAAGAATAATTTGAAGCAGAAGAAAAGAAACTTGGGTAGTGTCCCGAAAAGTGTGTAATTTCTATCTTTCTTTGTTGCAAATTTATTCATAATTA